>NZ_JADJDD010000024.1:0-20659 GCF_016702885.1 Candidatus Villigracilis vicinus | reverse complement strand
CGCAGGACGGTTTGGTAGAGTTCGTCCGCGCTCATATTACGCAGACCGAGCCAATCATAATTATTTGCGTACGGGCGCGGCACGGTAGTGATATGAAATGGCAATCACAGACGAGGTCTTGAGTCGTTCCAGTAATTGCGGAATTGCTCCGCGTAAATTTGCGCCATCATCGGTCAAGTAAATATCCACAGGCATTCCAGCAGGTTTCGTGCAAGGTGATGATGCGATCTAATACCATGAGCCGATTGTTCAGGATACGAGAAATCCTGCACGTTGATGGAGAAGATGGCGTAGTCATTGACGTTGACGGGCACGGCGTGTTGACGAGTGGATATTATCGCCTCCCTCCACGCCGACAGTTGCTTGTGCTTCAATTGGTTGTTGCTCCGTTGTTTGTATTGGTGCCATCCGCGCACAGCGGGAGATCTGATAATAAAGAGCAAAACCATTACGACTTTTCTAAACACAACATCTCCTTGATAAATTGAATACCTAATCCTACAGACGAAATGTTTAGCGCGGGTAATGCCGTTGTAAATAGTTTGTAAAATGAAGGATGTAAGCAGACGATTCTAAATACTTTCTAGGATTTCGCATTTTTGGATTGCAGACCACCAAGACAATTCACTTAAAGAACTGCTTCACTGAGAAGCTCACAAGTAGTTGAGAGAATAGAATCAAAAGCGCGGGAGAAAAACCCTGCGTTTTTTGATTCTACTTATATCGCTTCGTATTTCTTTAATCCATCATGCGCGATGAGCAGGCAGATTAGCACAAGCATGCAGAGCATAAACAAAATGCCAATATGCGCATCGGTGAGGTCAGGCAATTTTGCCAACTCCAACCCGAAAGGCGCTGCACTGAGCTTGTCAAAGTGTCAGAGTCTGATGCTTGCAGCGATGAGCCAACTGAATTTATCAGCGCGCGCCTATCATTGCATCCTGAATGCTTGCAAGCACAATTACAGATTTAGTCGGGGGGTGAAGAGATTCGGTCCTCACACTTGGCGGAGGCTTAGTTACGGTCTTCAAGTTATAATTTCACTATGAATACAAAATCTCACTAGGAAACCCTTCACCAAACCAAACCGCCTACAAAGGATGATGCCAGATGAAAAAATTTCTTTTCGTGATCAATGATGCCCCATATGGAGATGAGCGTCCCTATAATGCCATGCGTCATGCAATAAACCTGGTCAAACGCGATGAGGTGCAGGTAATGGTCTTCCTGGTTGCCGACGCGGTCTATTGTGCTCGCAAGGCGCAGAAAACACCAGATGGTTATTACAACATCGAGCGCATGGTCAAGTCACTCACGAAGCGCGGCAAGGTCGCTACCTGAGGCACGTGTTGTGAAGCCCGAGGTCTCGGGTTGGATGAATTAACAGAAGGTCGAGATGGGGAATATGGATTTACTAGGCGATTGGACGTTGGATGCAGATCAAGTGATTGTGTATTAATTGAAAATATGATGCGGGTAAAACATCTATTTCGCCACTGCCGATAAAGAACTCACTGCTCCTACCGTTGAATCAATAATCAAGCTCTTATAAACCTTCCCCATCTCAATCGGGGAAGGTTCCATATTATTTTCCAGCCACCACTCGATCAGTGATAATAAAGATGTGGCAATGTGATTCGATGCCATATTGATCGTTACCTGATTTCCCAGCCTTTCCAATGGCACACAGGATTTCTGGAAAATGGCGGATATATTACTCACAACCTTCTTGCGGATACGTGTCACGCTCTGGCTTTTGAGCAGGATATGGAAAAGATCAGCTTTTGCCCTATGTACTCGAAGATGAGTCGTCCCTCTGTTTCAAGAGCGGAGGTATCGGACTGTTTCGCCAGTGTCTCGATGTGGACCATCAACTCCGTCAGCCCTTCATCCAATACTTCCATCAGCAACTGATCGAGACTTTCATAATGCCTATAGAACGTAATGTAGGCTACCTCGGCACGTTCTGTGACCTCCTGATCGTGATGGAGGCAAAGTCCTTTTTCAGAATCAATGAAACTAGCGCGTCGCGCAACAATCGGCGTGTGCGTTTGACACGAGGGTCAATGTTTACGAGGGATGATTTTCTTGGCATGGTTATCCACTTTTGTTACAAAACTCAGCTTGATATAACTTAAGTTACATCAACTCTATATCCGTAATTGACTTACTCACGGGGCTGGCTACAATACAAACATTGTTACACATACTGTTACACAGTATAACAAAAGGAGCAATCATGAAAACGATAAAAACGCAGGAAGGGAAAACCTGCAAGCCTCAACGCATTCCGTCTAGCGCAAGATTGACTATTCCCCCAAATACAAAACCGCCTATGATGAGATCGCCAGCCAATACGAGAAAAGAACATGGTTCGACCAGCACATTCTCGGCGTGGCGCGGCTGAAAAAGAAGCTGCTTTCAAAAGCGAGCGGCAAAATTTTGGAAGTGGCGTGCGGCACAGGCTCGAATCTTCCCTTCTTCCCCGCTGGCAGTGAGGTCACGGCAGTCGACCTGAGTCCTAAAATGCTGAAAATTGCCCGCGAGAATGCAATCAAACACGGACTAAATGTAAACTTTGCAGTAATGGATGCCGAGCATCTTGAAATTCCTGATGGAAGTTTCGACACGGTAGTCTCGACCTTGTCTACTTTAGGCAATGCCATTATAAACATATGTCATTGCGAGGAGGGTGCTCTTCCCGACGAAGCAATCTCCTTGCCTTGAGGGGATTGCTTCGGGCAAAGAACAAGAGCGCCTTCGCAATGACATAAATAAGGAGTTATCACCATGACATCATCCTCCGAAAGACGCCACGACCTCGACTGGCTACGTGTGCTGGGCGTGTTATTACTCATCCCCTTTCACGTGGCGTTGATCTTTGTATTCGACCCATTTACCATCATGTACATCAGGGATCCGGTTAACAGCCACATCCTGGCTGAAATCACAGGATTCATCCATTTGTGGCATATGCCTATGCTGTTCATGATCTCTGGCGCGGCGACGTATTTTGCGCTCGGTGTCCGCTCGGTGGGAGAATATATCCGTGAACGATCTGTGCGGTTATTTCTTCCGCTCCTCTTTGGCATTCTGACGTATGTCCTGTTAACAATATACATCCAACATAGTGATGTACTTTCGCTACAGGAAGGTTACACTGGTTTCTTTCGCATTGACCTAAATCAACTGGATGGCATGAACGGAGCGTTCACGCCTGCGCATCTGTGGTTCATTCTGTTTTTGTTTGTCTTTTCGTTGGCTGGACTACCCATCTTCGTCTGGTTGCGGACAGAAAAAGGCAAAAGCGTAATCGAAAGATTTGGAATAGCGATGCAGACTCCCATGAGTCTGATCGTATTGGGGATCCCGTTAACGCTTGCCGCCGCGACGGGAATCCTTGGGGATATGAATCCGCTGTATTACTTCCTGATTTTCTTTTTCGGGTTTGTCTTTGCAAGCGACATGCGTTTTCAAAAATCCATTGATAAATTGACGTGGATTGCGCTGGCGTATGGCGTGGCTGAGACCGCGATCAACATCATTTTCCCGATCAGAAATTTTGCCCAATGGACGCCACAGTGGATGGCATTGGGTTTGATGTACCAAATGGGACGCTGGGCGTTGACGCTGGCAACGCTTGGGCTGGGACATCGCTTCTTGAATTTCACAAATCATATTCTGCGATACGCAAGTGAAGCGGCGATGCCGTTCTATTTATTGCACATGACATTCAGCGTGATAACAGGATATTTTGTAATTCAGCTCGACGCGCCGGTGACGGTGAAGTATCCGTTGATTGTTGTGTTCGCCACAGGTTTGACTTTGCTTGCTTATGAAGCAGTAAAGCGTTGGAATGTGAGCCGCGTATTTTTCGGGTTAAAGCCTGTAAAGTAAGGCGTAATTGCTTCACTCTTCCATGTCATCCTTGCGCTAGATCAAAGAAAAACAAAAAATTTCTGGGATAATCAGACAAAACGATCTGGAGAAAAAAAATGAAAAAAATATACTTCCTTGTATTGATTTTGGCTCTGGTTATCCCCGGAGTCGTCGCGCGTGCTGCTGGCGAATTTGACTACATTGTCATCAAAGGACCCGGCATTACAGGCGACATTAATGTGTCCAACCCCTTATTCACTGCGGATATCAATACTTTTGCCGATTTTTCAAAAGGCAGTATTGAACCGCCAACAGAGCCCGGGCAGGGCTATCAGATCGTGCGGATGCATGCCGATGGCAGCAAAGGCATTCCCTACGATCAATTGCATTACTATCCATACAATGGGTATGTATACTACGACGGTATTGTCAACGGCTTTTCTGAGGATGGCGGCAAATGGTATATCGCCAACCCCGAGATCGAAGAACCCTTCCGCGCCATTCTTGCTGAAGATGCGCGGCTGACATGGATTCCCTTTGCGGTGCTGGCTGTTCTGCTGATCGGTTTTTTTGTAGCGTATCAAATGAAACCCAAGCAAGCGAAGTAAACAAAAGAGCGCAGGGCTAAAACCCTGCGCTCTTTTGTTTAAGTGTCTATCGAACAATCACCATATCGCTCTTATCATCATAACTAAACACTACAACCTGCCCCACACTCAGGTCAAGTGTATCTGAATACACTACACGGTAATCATTTTCATCATCTTTCAAGCGCATTTCAATTTGATGTGAACCTGCCGGAATGGAAAGAAATTCAAGCGCCGAAATACGCCCATTGCCGCCAACACCTGAAGGTTGATACGTCTCTTCCAAAATCGTTTCACCATCCAGCACCACCACCACACTCACAGGGTAATGCTCGCCGCCAAAAATCTTTTCGGCATCCGCACCTTCGGGCAGGGTCATGCCTGGAGGGACTGCGGCAACAGAACTCTTGCCTTTCAAATCCAAAGCGATGCGAATGGCAGAGCCATCGGCAGAAGCCATGCCCGAAGGAATATCCAACGGGAGGGCAAGAGAAAATATACCAAACAGCAGAAGCATTCCGATCAAGGCGCTAACAATGGATGGAATCAGTTTGTTGCGTTCCTTCACAGGCGGCAAAACAGGCGCAGACTTTTTTGCTTGCGTTTCACTACGATGCAAATCATTTAGAAAATTCAAAACCGTTTTCGAATTCCCTGGCGTTGTCTCCAGCCAATGCACTTCCTTTGTGACCAATGCGTGGCGCGAATGCAATCTACTTAAAATCCAATGCGCGTCTTCACGATAGACCCCATCATCATACGGATGAGACAGCAAGACGACATCGCGCGCGCCTGCGGTGTGCAGGGATTTGATCCACTCGATATTGACCGCGCTGATGCTCGGCAATACCGCCGTGATGACGCGCGCCGCCTCTTCCCCGCCGACAGTTGCCACTGCAACAGGAGCCTTTCCCTTGCTGACGTTTAATTCCGCTGGCAAGCCGCCCAGCGCTTCGTCTCTGTGACTCGCAAACAAGACGGTCACAGGATTGCCATTCTGTTTTTCTTGCGATAATGCGCCTTTGACCGCACCGAATACCTGCTCGCCGTTATAACCGCCCTTCAAGTCAATTGCATCAGTAGGACATGCCCCCACGCAGATTCCACAGCCTGTGCACTGTGCGCTGTTGATGATCGCCAGTTTGTGATAACCCGAAGAATCATTGCGGTCATTCATGCGGATCGCATCGAATGGACATTCGGCATAGCAAATGTTACAGCCAGTACACTTTGGATCAGTAACCGCAGCAGGTCCGGGGTTAGGTCCAGAGGCGAGCCAGGGCAGCAGGAACAAACTCCCGCCGACGAGAATTGCCAGTCCCCAGAAAATCAGGTTGCCCCACAAGTCGATCAATGGCAAAAAGCCCAAATAGAAAGCGTCCATCGGCACGGATTGAATCAGTTGTGATAGATCGGCAGGCAACGCGGATTGAGCAGGTTTCAAGAGCGACAAGACCACCAGCCCTACCACAGCTTGAATACTAACCCAGCGCGGTGACCACCAGCGCTCACGCGAAAGCCTGAGGCTGTGAATGTAAATGCCGAGGAAACCGACGAGCGGAATGAAGACATGCAAAAAGATGATGATAACGAAATTGGAAAATGTGCGTGAGGCGAGATCAGTCGCAACATAAGTAAGCCCCGATGAGCCTGCCAAATATTCCATCATGTATTCGGTCATCCATTGCGCGCGTTGATCCCAAATGAGCCAGTAGCCCATGGTGCCCGTTAGCCAGACCATTGCGAGCATGATCCAGCCGCTCGTCCATGCCAGCCAGCGTTGACCCGAGAAACGGTCACTTATCAACATCTTGAGCATGTGCAAAACGATCAGCACGATCATGCCGTCGGAAGCGTAGCGGTGCATACTGCGCATGAGCGAACCGAACCAGGTAGAGTCAATTTTTTCAACGGTCTGATAGGCGACATCCAAGCCAGGACGGTAAATGAGGGTGATGTAAATGCCCGTGCCAATCAGCACAAGCAACATGAAAATCGTCAATGTGCCGAGATGATAAAACGGATTGAAATCCGATTTTGTAAAAAGATTGATAAAGCCTTCGAATTTTGCCCACAGTTTTTCGAAGGTGCGGAGGAGTTTACGTTGTGCGTACGGATTGTAATTTGTCATTGATTGAGTTTCCAGGTTCAAGGTTTCAGGTTGAAGGTTGGGTTTATTCGACCTTCATATTTTCTTCATCTAACAATGGGAATTTATTCATCTTCATGGCATTGGTCGTGACAAAGATACTGCTTGCCACCATTGCAAAGGCAGAGAAAACGGGTTGCAGCAATCCTGCCATTGCAAGCCCGACACCGAGCAGGTTGTAAATCACTGCCCAGCCTAAATTCTGTTTTACACGTTTCATCGATTCGCGTGATAAATCCACCAGCCACGGGATGACGCGCAGATCGTCGCGCACAAGCACAATGTCGGCGGCGGAACGGGCAACATCCGTTCCATGATTCATCGCAAGCCCGATGGTTGCAGCGGCGAGGGCAGGACCGTCATTAATGCCATCACCGACCATTGCGGAATTTTCGCTCAAGCGTTTCATCTTTTCATCAGGGCTAAGCGCGGCGCTGACAGGGATGCCCAACGCCTTTTGCCAACGCTCACCCGCGCTGGCTTCGTCGCCCGTCAACACGCCGAGTTCCAACCCGCGTGATTGCAATTGCCGAACCGTCTCTTGCGCTTCTGGGCGGACGGTTTCGCCGAGCGCGAGGATACCCGTCACTTGTCCATCCCAACCCGCATACACGACGATATGCCCCGCTTCTTTCCACGCCTCAGCCTGCTGACTGATATCCGTTGACATGCTCAACCCTTCGGCAGACAGGAGACGGGCAGAGCCAATGTGAATTGGAGATTGGTAATTGGTAACTGGTAATTGACCGACAATGCCGAGAGCTGGGAGGACTTTGAAGGATGCTGGTTTAATGAGTTCAATATTCTGAGTCTTGGCATACTCCACAATCGCCTTCGCCAGCGGATGTTCCGACTCGTTCTCAACCGAAGCGACCACTTCTAAAAATTCTTTCTTCTTTCCTCTTTCTTCTTTAATCTCCAACACCTTCATTGGCAACTGACTGAGCGTACCCGTTTTGTCGAAGAAGATTCGCTCCACTTTGGCAAGCCGTTCCAATGCGCCTGTGCTGCGTAATATGACGCCAGATTCAGCGGCGCGTTCAAGCGAAAGCCACAACGTCAACGGAGTGGCAAGCCCCAGCGCACATGGACACGCGATCAACAAAACAGATAATGCCACCAGCATACCCGTTTCAAGCCCAGCAATGGAATACCAGATCAGAAAGGCAATCGCCGCCAATGCCAACGCCAGCGGAGTCATCCACGCTGAGAGTTTATCCACCATTCTTTCGAGCGGAGAACGCGCCCACAACGCCTCATGCAGCAAACGCCCAATCTGCCCCGCCGTGGTGGATGTGCCAACCGCCGTTGCGATCACTTCAAAACTGCCGTCAAGGTTGACCGTTCCCGCTTGAATCTTATCGCCTTCGTGATGCGTCACAGGCTTGGGTTCGCCTGTCAATAACGATTCATCCACGTCACCTTCACCGATGGCGATGAGTCCATCCACAGGGAAGCGTTCACCTGGGCGAACCCGTACGCGCATACCAGGCTTTAGCTCTGCAACATTCACAACGCTATCTTGATTATTTGTAACCACCGTCGCTTGATCGGGAATTTGTTCAAGCAAACGCGAGACAGCCTTGTTGCTGGATTTGTGCGCCTGCATTTCCAGCCAACGTCCAATCGAAACAAGGAAGATGAGCATGGTGGCGGTGTCAAAATATAAACCGCCATGCCCTAAAATTAAATTGCGAACCGATAACCCAAACGCCGAGAATGTTCCGATCATGATCAGCGTGTGAATGTTTGGCTGCCCGCGCAGGAGGCTTGCAAACCCTGCGCGTAAAATCGGCAGCCCCAGCAGAATCAAAACAGGCAGGCTCGAAACCAACATCATGATCTGGAAGAAATGCACGAGCCACGCCGTCTCTGGGGTTGCCCAGCCCATTAACTCACGCACATAAATTCCGCCGCCCACGATCATGTCGTGCAAGACCATCACACCGCCGATCAACAAACGGGTGAAAAAAGATTCTTCTTCGTCACGGGGTTTTTCATCTGGAAGCGTGGCTTGATACCCAAGTGTGCGTACGCGCCTTTTTAGTGATTGTTGATTGGTGATTTTTGAGTCGAAGGTAATGTTAGCTTGTTGTTGGATAAAACTCACATCCGCACTAACCACGCCCTTTGTACGTTTGAGGTTTTCACTGACCAACCACGCGCAGGATGAACACCACATGCCGCCAAGTGTGAGGATGACTTCCCCGCTTCCTTCTGGAGCTTGAGCCTGTTTCTGCTCAACAGCTGGACTCTCCGCTAGAAGCACCGCCACCTCCCTGCACGATGGACAGCAAAAGACGTCCCCTTTGTCGCTCGATAGGGGATGCAGGGTGGTTAATCCACAAAGCGAACAGGTGGTGAGCGTTTTTGATTTGACAGGAGAAGCAGAGGCTAGATTCATATTTACAACTTGAAATTTACCAAAGCATGACCGAGCCCAGCATAAAGTGGTCAACGAGACCGAGGGAGGCGAATCCGCGCATGGCAAATTGAAAGCCGAAGAACATCATCACAAGAGAAGCAAGGCTTCGTGACCAGATGCGTGGAATGGATTTTGATGCAAGCCATTTAACGGCAAATAAACTTGGGAGTGTGGCAATGCCAAAGACAGTCATATTCAATGCGCCTTGAAACGCATTGGTGGAAGTGACCGCCGTAAGAAGCGCAGTCAGGACCAAACCGCAGGGGAGGAGTCCCCAAAGGAGTCCGAGCAGATATGAGGTCGAGAGTGAAGCGGATTTGAATCCGCGAATGGCTTTCCCCCAACGTTGAACCAATCCAGGAAATAATGATTCTGGCGAGGGAGTTAATCCAATAAATGCAGATGCCATATAAAATGCAAGGATCGCAAACAGAATGGAGAGCGCGGCTTGAAATCCGTCAAATGCCCAAAGGGTTTGACCAAATGCGCCGAAGATGAAACCGAGAACGGAATAGGTGCTGATGCGCCCCGCGTGCGCGAGAACCCAGGCGAGTTTATTTTGAAAGACCGGCTGGCGGTCGAAGAGGATGATGACTGCGCTGCACATGCCGACACAATGCCCAAGACTTCCGAGTAACCCGAGTAAAAAGGATGCTGTCATTTTGTTGAGTTGCCAGTCTTGGAAATTTGAACCTGCCCGAGGTGGCGAAGCCCCGGGCAGGTTTTCAAAGGAGAACGTCTTTCTAGCGGATGAACCAGGTACGACCCAGCAACCACCAGTTAGTGAAGTAATAAATGGCGAACCAGACAAGGAAGGCAAAGACGAGCACGAGCGCGCCTTTGGGTTGGTTTTGCTTGTCTTCCATTTGGTGATCGGTCAATTTTGTGGAATCGATGATCGGGTTGTGTGTGCCAGTGAGCAGCAAAAGATTAGAAGCTTCGAGGCGGGGTCCGGTGAGAATGGAGGTGAGCACGATGGTCACATACATGATGCCGCCAGTTACAGCCAGGAGCGCGCCAATACCGAAGACAGCCAATGAGATTTCAACGGTGCCGGGAACCACACCAGCGAAGGTGATATCCCAGTTGCGGCGGGCGACGCCTTGCAAACCGCTGACGATCATGCCCAGAGAGGTCAACAACATGCCAAAGCCGAAAATATACGGCTGCCATTTTGCCCAGCTCTTAAGTTTGAGTTCCTTGCGGAAGATGAGCGGAATCACGTAATAGGTGAAGCCCATGAAGGCAAGCGTTGTGCCGCTAACCACGGTCGCGTGGAAGTGACCCGGAAGACGCAAAGTGTTATGGACGAGCATATTGATCTGTTCAGTGCCGATGGTCACACCAGTCACGCCGCCGATCCAGCCAAAGAGGAACATGGAAAGAACCAATGAACTGAATCCCGGCTCACTCCAGGGCGCATTGCGAAGCCATCCAAACAAGCCTTTTCTGTAGCCTTTGGCTCGTAGGGCAATTTCCAATGCAGCAGGGATGGAGAAGGCGTGCATCATGGAACCCAGCACGGCGAGGTACATGGCGTAGGATGTATTGACGGCTTTCCAAGCGAAGGATAGACCGGGGTCAACCAACAGATGATGAGCCGAACCAAGATTGATGAAGAACAGATAGAGGATGAAGGCGAGGCGCGAGAACTTTTCGTTGACGGGGCGAATGCCGACGGTCATCTGTGCGAGCGCATACCAAATGGAGACCATTGCCGCAAGGTTGACTTGTTGCGCGGGATGTCCGAATCCCCAGAAGAAGTTGCGATAGATGCCCGGGTCATAGGTTTTGAGAATACCCAGTGACCAGAAGAAGGCTGGTACGATCGCTGCAGCGCCTTCAAGCAGGGTGTAGGTGGCGAGGATGGCAGCGGTCATGAGACCAAACACCACCAAGGGCAGCGAGCCTGAAAAGCGCCCTTCGCGTTTGGCGACCACAATGTTGATGAAGAATGTAATAACCGTGATTAATGCGCCGACGGCAAAGAGGATGTAACTCAGATAGAACAGCGGATGCGCCTTCATGGGAACATAGGCTGAGAACATGACGTTTGAATTCGGGTCGAACAACACCACGGCATTTGCCATCAAACCGCCGACGGTCATCATGATAAAGCCCGTCCAGGCGAGTTTTGGTGCAGCATGCCGTGCATTTAGTAGAATAGTCGAGCCGAAGTGCAGCCCCGCCATTTCAAAGAAAACGATCCACGCGATTAGCATGTCAATGCCATGCAAGGTGAGAAGGCGGTAGAACCAAACGGCAGGGAGTAAATGGATCGCCTGCCAGCGGGTGAGCGCGATCAACAACGCCGCAATGCCGCCGAGGGCAAGTGTCACCACAGCCATGACCGCATTGGCAATGATGAGGCGTTCGGTGTGCATATCCACTTTGAGCGTGGTTACGGGGCAGTCGCGATAATCGTCTTTCGCGCCCGCCGTCCAGGGAGTGGTAGGTGCAAGGGATGCCATATTTATTTCTCCTCGGTCACGAATACTTTGCCGACCATGGTGTGATGACCAACAAAGCAATATTCATTGCAAACAATTGTGAATTCGCCTGCACTGGTGGGAGTGATGGTTGCAACATAGTCATATCCAGGGATGACCTGAAGGTTGATGTTGACTGGCTGAAGGGAGAACCCGTGTTGCAAATCCAAGGAAGAGATATGCAGGCGGTATTCTTCTCCCTTTTCCAATTGCAGAATCGGGTACCATTGCCATGTGCTGGCGCGGATGTACACATCACTCCCGGGAGGGGCGGCAACAACAGGCAGCGTAACTCCGTTTACCGTATCTTCGCCGATGGTATATTGCTCCACAAAGGCATTGACCTTCTCTCCATAATCGGCAGGCGAAGTTCGATAGGTTTCGGTGGGCACATTTTGCTTGCCGTAGAGATACCAAAGCGGCATCATAATGGTCAGGAAGATGCACCAGACAAGCGCAACGGTGAGCCAACTTTTTCCATGCGACCCATGGGCTTCCACCAATTTTTTCAGGGGCTAACATAATTCATTCTCCAATTTTTTAATATGGCGCTAGGGGCACATTTAACAAATCGATAATTCCCCACACGTTGTAGATCAATGTGCTGATCAACAACGACAACACAAACAATAGCCAGATGTTGTCGAATATCTTTTGACCGGGGTGTTGAGGTTCTTCCTTTTCTTTGTCGGACATGGCGATTCTCCTCAAAAAGATAGATGCAAAAGTTTTAGGCTTTCATCGTTCATATTAATTAATTGCTACGATTAGCGTATTGGTTATACGTAATATTTGGAATGAAAAAGAGTGATTTATAAATCACTTTTTTTCAAAAAGAACTAATTCTTTTTTATTACAACAGCCCTTTGCTTTGCGCCAGTTTGGCAGCCTCTCTACGGGAGTTGACCCTAAGCTTGGAGAGGATATTGCGAATGTGAGTCTTGACTGTGTTCAGGCTTACCGTTAATTTTTCAGCCACATCCCTGTCAGACGCACCTTTGGCAACCAGGGACAACACTTCCAATTCACGTTCAGTCAACGCGTTATCTTCATTTGGAAGGTCATCGCCACTTTTTTGATTGAAACTCATGCGCCTAAACTCGGCAAGAACCCGCCCCGCCAGCGACGGTGTGATGGCGGCTTCGCCGTTCAAAGCACTGTGCAGCATTTCCACCATCTTATGTGAACGAATATCTTTTAACAAATATCCCTGCGCCCCGCTTTTTAGGGCTTCGAATAATTTTTCATCATCATCGCGAACGGTCAGCACCACAATGGTCGTATCAGGAAGAAGCTGCTTGATCTGGCGCGTCGCTTCCAGCCCATCCATAGTTGACATTTGAACATCCATCAGGATCAGGTCTGGCTTTAGTTCCTGCGCTTTGATCACCGCTTCAAGCCCGTCGTTCGCATTGCCTACAACCTCCATATCAGGCTGAGATCCAATAATGACTGCCAAACCTTCACGAAACAAAGCGTGATCGTCCACCAGCATAACGCGTATTTTCTTCATCTGAATTTTATTCCTTATTGCTCAAAGGGAACGATAGAATAATTTGTGTCCCCATTCCAGGCATGGATTTGACTTCAAGTTGTCCGTTAATTTGCAGAGCTCTTGCCTTCATGATCTGCAAACCAAAATGTCCATTTGGGCTGGGCTGGGAAGAGTCAAACCCTTTTCCGTTGTCGGCAATCAGCAACTCATAAACATGATCTTTTTTAGTAAATTGCACAATGATTTGGGTTGGGTGAGCATGAGAAATCGCGTTGGTTAACGCTTCACGTACTATATGAATAACTTGTTCATTTACCAGAGGCGGACAATTGCATGGGGATGCGGTTTCACATCGCCACGCAATCATGGCGTTATGTTGGGCAGAAAGCTCCTTTGCCACACCCTGCAATTGATCACAAAGGTCAGAGTTGATCGGGTTTTCATCCATCAGCCGATTAATGGCTTTGCGTACATTTCCTGTGGCTTTTTCGATGGTCTCGCGAGTCAAATGCAATCTTTCCAAGGCTGCCTGATTCTTTCCATTGGAGAGCAATTCAACCACCTGATCGGTCATCAACCCTAAATAGCTAAAAGTCTGCCCCAGCCCATCGTGCATGTCTGCCGCAATACGACGGCGCTCCTCAAGTGTGGCAATTCGCTCTGCCTGTTCATACAAACGGGCGTTTTCAAGGGCAATTGCGGCTGTATTTGCAAGTTTCGTGAGCAGATCGGTGGATTCACCGCCAAATCTTTGTGTGCTGGTACTACCTACGCATAATGCACCAATGATCTGATCATTGCTTCGTAAAGGAGCTGCCATATGACTGCTGCGATATTTATCAGACAGGATCGAGCAGCCTTCACGGCAGGTATCAATACCGCAAAGCACAGCTTTGTTACTGTTAAGAATAGAGTCTGTCAGATCATGTTTTTTTATGACGGTTGTGTCATCAACTGCTGCATCTGCATTTCCGCTAAATGTTTGGAGTTTAAGCAAAGGCTGATTCGCATCCAACAAACACAAGAATGAAACATCCCCATTCAAAAGCTCGCTGGTTTTATTCGTCACCGAACTTAACACCTGCTGAATATCAAGGCGTGAAGTGATTTCCTGGGTGACAACATTGAGTGCTTCTAATTCCCGTGTCCGCTGAGAAACCCGTTTCTCCAGCGTATCGTTCAGGTCAATCAAATCCTGCTGGGCAGATTTCAACCCGAGACGCATCCCATCAAATGATTGAGATAACCTCTGCATTTCTTCTGGTCCCTGCACCTGTACGGGCGTTTCAAGATCATTCCCGCCCAAATTTTCAGCCGCCACTCCCAACTCAGACAACGGTTTCAATACAGACCGGCGTGTCACCCATGCCCCACTGGCGAGCAATACCAAAGCAAAGAATAAAAACCCCAATTGAATGTTGCGTAAAATACTCAGCTTCGCAGTTGAGTCTGCCTCATATAACTGCACAACCACATCCGCTTGTTGAGCAAGAATAGCAGATAGGGTTTCAATCTCTTCAATGGCGGATGAGTTACCAAACTTATTCGCCGATGTCTCGTCAACCGCATCAATCGCCGTGCGGAATTCCACCCAACTTTGGCGCACATCTTGTAATGCTTCCAATATCTCAGGGTTATTTGTTTTAGGGATCAAAACATAATTATCTGGTAAGTAGAGGGTTGACCCGCCATGCTCAAGTGCCGTAAGTGTCTGCTCAAACGTATTCTCCGCATCCACCAGCATTTCACTCGCCGCCCCATTTCCCTGCTCTCCAACCGCAAGCCGCACCATCAATTGAACCAACATCCGCTGCCGACCGGCAAGGTTGATGATCAGTGCATCATTTTGCTGAGTCTTTACGCCCCAAAACGTTGCGCCTACTGAAGTAAGCACAAGCAGAACAAATGCAAAAAACAAGGCGCTTAATCTGCCTTGAAGACTCTTCAACATATATTACCTTTTTGGTGTAGCACTATCTTGAAATTATACCCCTCAGGCATGATGCATCGTCAATCCTAAAAATAGCACAAAAACACGGTGTAGAATAACCCCATGAAAGCATTTCCCAACCGTCACGCTATGCCATTTCTCATCCTTGCCATCCTTGGTTTGCTCGCCGCACTATGGGCAGGGCTCATGCGCCTCGGCTGGCAGTTGCCTGCGCTCACCCCATCGCTTGCCATGTTACATGGTCCCGTAATGATCTCTGGATTTTTAGGCACTCTCATCACATTGGAACGTGCCGTTGCGATGAAACAAAAGTGGATGTACCTGCCCCCGCTTCTTTCTGGACTGGGCTGGCTGATTGCCACCATTTTTCCAAATCTACCCTTTGGCGTGATCCTCCTAACGCTCGCCAGCCTCGGTGGAGTTGCCATTCTGGGAGAGATCGTCCGCCGTGAATTTGCATTGCATACTGTAACCATGTTCCTCGGCGCGATTGCGTGGCTCATAGGGAATCTCTTATGGACGTTTGGCTGGCAAATCTATCAAGTCGTCTTTTTCTGGATGGCATTTCTCGTGCTGACCATTGCGGGCGAAAGACTTGAGCTAAGCCGCGTTCTGCGTCCTACACAAATGCAGCAGATTCTCTTCGGCGGCATCATTGCAATTTTTATGGCTGGCATCATCCTCGCCTTGTTCAACCTTCAGCTCGGCACACGCCTTAGTGGGCTGGGCTTGCTTTTTATCCCGCTTTGGTCGCTGCGTAATGATATTGCCTGGCGCAATGTTCGGCATAAACTTCCGCTCACACGCTACATTGCCTGGTGCCTCGCGTTGGGCTTTCTCTGGCTCGGCATCAGCGGCGGATTAAGCCTGGGTTTTGGCGCACAGGTTGCGGGTCCAAGATACGATGCGGTTCTTCATGCCGTTTTTGTCGGCTTCGTCATCTCCATGATCTTCGGTCACGCCCCCATCATCTTCCCCGCCATTCTTGGTGTACCCATTGACTTTAAGCCCGCTTTTTATATTCATCTTGGGTTATTGCACGGCTCGCTTGCTGTTCGCGTCATTGCGAATTATGCCAACCTGCATACATTGCGCATGTGGAGTGGGCTGCTGAATGAAATTGCCATCCTCGTTTTTATTGGCATGACGGTTCACTCTCTTCTACAAAGCAGAAACACAGAATTAAAAACACCATGAACATATCTTTGAACGATCTCCGCAAGATCAGTGTCTTTCAACATGCAACAGACGCTGATTTGGATTTGATCTTAAAAAACAGCATCGTACGTTCCATTGAAGAAGGAGAATATTTCTTTCTTCAAGGCGACGAAGCCAAATACCTGTACGTGTTGGTCACTGGGCAGGTCAAACTGATGCAATCAAATCCCAATGGGCAGCAGGTCAATTTACGGACGATCTATCCGTGGCAGATGTTCCGGGGCATTGGGCGCTACGCGTGGGAAGACGCAATTTATCCTGCAATGGCTCAAACACTTGAATGCAGTACAGCGATTGCCATTCCCAGCCACTTCCTGCGCACCATGATGGAAACCCGCTCATACCTGTCTTTTGATCTAATGAACTTAATGACCACTTATATTCAAGAGTTGCAGACTAGATATCGGGAAATTGCCACAAATCGAGTCGAACAGCGAATCGCTAATGCATTAATTCGTCTTGCGCAACAGTCTGGAATTCGTTCAGGCAAAGATGCAGGAATTGAGTTATTTTTTCTCGAAAAGATGTTTCGGAAATGACTGGGGCAACTGTCTTCTCGGTCAGCCGCTTGATCAGTGAATGGGAACGAAAGAGCATTATCAAAGCAGGCAGGGAACGTATTCAAATTTTGGATCCGCACGCCCTTATGCAAATCGCGGAGGGACATAAAGAATAAGTGACATTATGAAACAAATAACTAACTAGGCGTAAATTGCGTTATCGCAATGAAAAGATGGGAAATAAATTATTGTACGCTTCGATGAATGAGGCGCTAAACATTCACGAAGATACTGTGGCAAACACTTTAAGCAAGGCTCCCCAAACGCTTGTTGTTTTTAATCAATTCAAAACAGCATGTGTGGGCTGCCATTTCGCGCGATTTTGCACGCTTGCTTATGTTGTTGCGTCATATCAACTCGATGAAAAAGACTTCTTGAATGCACTGTCCTTAAGCCTCAAACAAAAACAACCTTCCGAACGAGGAGAATGATATGAAAAGAACGTCTCGTATGTTGAGCCTTGCCCTGCTGCTCCTAGGGTTAATGGCTCTGGTTTGGGCGTGCGCGCCCGCTGAAGAACCCATCGCTGTTGAAACAGTGGAACTCGAACCGCAAGCTATTGTAGACGCCGTAACCAAAGGTGGATGCAGCGCCTGTCATGCCATCCCCGGCATCCCGGGCGCTGTTGGCGTAATTGGTCCTGACCTTGCAAGTATTTCCACCGTCGCCGCAGAACACATTGCGGATGGCAGCTACACCGGCAAGGCTAAGACTGCCGAGGAATTTATCCTCGAATCGATCACCAACCCGGAAGCCTATCTTTCGCAGCACTGCCCGGCTGGAATGTGCCAACCCGGTCTGATGCCCGCCACGCTAAAAGATACGCTCACCAGTGAAGAGATTAACCTGATTGTTGGCTACCTTGCGACCCTGCCGGGTGGTGGATCGATCATGGCAGATGCAAATGTTGCGGTGGATACATCCAACGCCGATGTCTCCCTATCCGAAGAAGATTTTGCATGGGCAAAACAAACCTTCTTTGATCGTTGCGCGGGCTGTCATGGGACGCTGCGAAAGGCGCGACGGGTCCTGCCCTCACCCCCGACCTGACTCTTGCAAAAGGAACCGTTGCCCTCTCCTCGATCATTTTCAATGGCACCCTCAAAGGTATGCCCGACTGGGGCAAACAGGGCTTCTTCACGCAGGAACAAACCGACATCATGGCAAAGTACCTGCAGAACGAACCGCCCACCCCGCCTGAAATGTCGATGGAACAAATGAAAGCAACATGGAAGGTTTTCATTGCTCCCGAAGACCGCCCCACCGAACCGCAAACCACACGCAATTGGCAGAATTACTTCTCAGTCACACTGCGAGATGCTGGTCAGGTAGCGATCATTGACGGCGATACCTATGAAATCGTCGCCAAAGTGGATACTGGTTATGCAGTTCACATCTCGCGCATGTCCGCTACCGGACGCTATGTCTACGTGATTGGACGTGATGGCAAGCTTGCGCTTGTCGATCTTTGGATGGAAATCCCTGAAAAAGTTGCTGAAGTACAAACTTGTTACGATGCTCGTTCGGTTGAAGTCAGTAAATATGAAGGCGAATTCGGCGATTTCCACCGATAAATATGCCATCGTCGGCTGTTACTGGCCTTCCCATTTCACCATTCTCGATGGGCAAACCCTCGAACCGATGAAAATTACCAGCGTGCGCGGCTACACCGCTGGCACCAACACCTATGTGGGTGATCCGCGTGGCTGCCATCCTCGCCTCTGAGTTCAAGCCCGAATGGATCGTCAATGTCAAAGAGACCGGGCAGGTCTGGCTGATTAATTATCAAGACCCGATGAACCTGACCATCAAGATGATCAACTCTGCCTTGTACTCTGCATGATGGCGGCTGGGACTCCGCAACGTTACTTCCTGGTAGCAGCCAATCAGTCCAACAAGATTGTGGTGGTGGATGCGCTTGAAGGTGATCTCGAAGCAATGGTGGACACACCGGAAGTTCCCCATCCCGGACGCGGCGCCAACTGGATCGACCCTGAATTTGGTCCCGTTTGGAGCACGCCACACCTCAGCGCCCCAACTCTCATCGCCATTGGCACTGATCCTGAAGGAAACCCCGACAGCGCCTGGAAGGTTGTCCGCAATATTGAACTTCCCGGCGCTGGCAGTCTCTTCATCAAGACACATCCCAATAGCAAATGGGTTTGGGTAGACTTTGTGTTGAACTCAGATGAAAAACTTCAACGAACAGTTTGTGTCATTGCCAAGGAAAACCCCACTGAAGTTTATAAATGTTGGGAGGCTGCTGATTATGGGCGCGCTGTCCACTTTGAATACAACATGGATGGCACCGAAGTCTGGGTCAGTATTTGGGGCTCTGCCGATCAGCCAGGCAAGACAGGCGAAATCGTCATCTATAACGATGAAACCCTCGAAGAAATTGCCCATATCAAAGACCTTATTACCCCTACCGGTGTTCAATGTGTACAACACCATCCATGAAATCTACTAAAAGCTAAGTGAATCAGTTTAAGCCTGTCGACATGAAGTCGGCAGGCTTTTTTATAAAGCAGAGATCAATATAAACATGTATGATAGAGTAATATCAAAATGATAATAAAGATAGTTCATAGCCGAGGACTCTGATGCAAAACGATATCCTTCTCAAACGCCTGCAAGACTTTGAATTCCTGCGCGGGCTGGACCATGAAACCATCAGAGCTCCTGCGTATAGTGCGATGTGGAAAGTCTTTCCGCCCCGCGCGGTCGTATTTTGGGAGGGCGACAGAGATCCAATCTGTACTACTTGGAATATGGTTCTTTGAAAGCCTTGGGAACTGCAGTTTTGATGGGCGAGAACAGGTGTTACGCTTTTTGGATGCGGGTGAGATTTTCAATGAGATCGGCGTGCTGGCAAAACGTCCCAACCCAGTGACGGCAGTGGCATTGGAAGAGCCTGTGATTGGTTCATCCCACGCCACGCGTTGGAAGAGGTGGTGATGAAATATCCGCAGAGGCGTGCGACTATTGGAAACATGGCAGATAAGATTACCAGCCCGACTACACTTGCGGCGGATCTATTGTTAAAGACTGTTGAGGCACGCTTTGCCGAACCTGTTATTGGATTCAACTGAGGGGACGTGATTGAACGCCGCCGCTGGACAATCAGACGGAGCTGGCGGCGCAATTTGGGAACTGTGCCTGATGTAGACTTAGCCGTGTCATTCGTGAGTTGACGAAGGCGGGACCGATCTTGAGATGGACAAGCAACACATCCGTATTCTGAACCGCGCAGGCTGGCGGAGCGAGCCATGCTTCAGGAAGATTAATGCTTGGGTTGAAACCCGACACTACATGAGATAGCACCTCAGACAAAAGTACATTGCATATTATTTCTTATCAATCAATCTTAAGAACACTTCTACAACGCTTGGATCAAAATGTGAACCTGCCTTTAAGTGGATATATTCAGTGCTTTATTTTTGCCCACAGGGCGATATGTGGCGGTCACTGGTCAGCGCATCAAAGACATCACCACGGCAAATAGTCGTGCAGCCAGCGGAATTTCCTCCTCTTTTAGCCCAAGTGTGGCAGCCAGTACCATCCCATTTTCGTGATGACAATACGGAATATCCAACGCGGGTAGTAAATATGCAATTTGGAGACAGCATTTCATAAGCAAGTTGAGGATACAGCCGCATCATTACCCACTCATCATCGCTTAGTTCTCCTGCTTTTCGAAGAATATTATCGGGTATGTACCCTTAATACTTTTCCAATATCATGGAGTAAATGCACCATGCTTTATATGTTTCGAATTTTCGGACATGGCTATTATCGAAAGCTTGGAGCCAATTGAAGAGTTAGGTTGGTAACGCGCAAGGTATGTTCTTCTGTTTCTTTGTCGCGCAAATCGGAGTGCGCGAGACCAGCCTTCGATAGTTGTAT
>NZ_JADJDD010000023.1:0-30723 GCF_016702885.1 Candidatus Villigracilis vicinus | reverse complement strand
CATATTTTCTTCATCTAACAATGGGAATTTATTCATCTTCATGGCATTGGTCGTGACAAAGATACTGCTTGCCACCATCGCAAAGGCAGAAAACGGGTTGCAGCAGCCCGCCATTGCAAGCCACGACACCGGGCGCAGGTTGTAAATCACTGCCCAGCCTAAATTCTGTTTACACGTTCATCGATTCGCGTGATAAATCCACCAGCTACGGGATGACGCGCAAGCCGTCACGCACGAGCACAATGTCGGCGGCGGAACGGGCAACATCCGTTCCATGATTCATCGCAAGCTCGATCGTTGCAGCGGCGAGGGCGGGACCATCGTTGCTGCTTCGCCGACCATCGCGGAATTTTCGCTCCGAAGGCGCTTCATCTTTTCATCGGGGCTAAGCCCGGCACTGACCGGATGCCCAGCGCCTTTTGCCAGCGCGCCTCGCCGGCCTGGCTTCATCGCCTGTCAACACGCGCCGAGTTCCAATCCGCGTGATTGCAACTCCCTAACCGTCTTTGCGCTTCTGCGCGGATGGTTTCACCAAGCGCGAGATCCCGTCACCTGCCCATCCCAACCCGCATAGACGACGACATACATGTCCCGCTTCCTTTCACGCCTCAGCCTGTTGACTGATATCCGTTGACATACTCAACCTCCGGCAGACATGGGACGGGCAGAGCCAATATGAATTGGATTGGATTGGATGGTAACTGGTAATTGACCGACAATGCCGAGGCAGGGAGGACTTTGAAAGATGTTGGTTTACTGAGTTCAATATTCCCTGCATGGCATACTCCACAATCGCCTTTGCCAGCGGATGTTCCGACTTCGTTCTCAACCGAAGCCACAACTTCTAGAAATTCTGTTCTTCTGTCCACTACCAACTGTAACTCACAACGCCACCTTCATCGGCAACTTGTAGTGTTCCCGTTTTATCGAAGAATATTCGCTCCACTTGGCAAGCCGTTCCAATGCACCTGTGCTGCGTAATATGACGCCAGATTCAGCGGCGCGTTCAAGCGAAAGCCACAACGTCAGCGGAGTAGCAAGCCCTAACGCACATGGACACGCGATCAACAAAACAGATAATGCCACTAGCATCCCCGTTTCAAGCCCAGCAATGGAATACCAAATTAGAAAGGCAATCGTCGCCAACGCCAACGCCAGCGGAGTCATCCATGCGGAGAGTTTATCCACCATTCTTTCGAGTGGAGAACGCGCCCACAGGGCTTCGTGCAGTAAACGCCCGATCTGCCCCGCCGTGGTGGATGAACCGACAGCGGTTGCGATCACTTCAAAACTGCCGTCAAGGCTGACCGTGCCTGCCTGAACCTTTTCGCCTTCGTGGTGCGTCACGGGCTTGAGTTCGCCTGTCAATAACGATCTGTCCACGTCACCTTCACCAATGGCGATGAGTCCATCCACAGGAAAGCGTTCACCTGGGCGAACCCGCACGCGCATTCCAGGCTTGAGCTCTGCAACATTCACAACACTATCTTGATTATTTGTAACCACCGTCGCTTGATCGGGAATTTGTTCAAGCAAACGCGAGACAGCTTTGTTACTGGATTTGTGCGCCTGCATTTCGAGCCAACGTCCAATCGAAACAAGGAAGATGAGCATGGTGGCGGTGTCAAAATATAAACCGCCATGCCCTAAAATTAAATTGCGAACCGATAACCCAAACGCCGAGAATGTTCCGATCATGATCAGCGTGTGAATGTTAGGCTGTCCGCGCAGCAAGCTGGCAAACCCTGCTCGCAAAATCGGCAGCCCCAGCAGAGATCAAAACGGGCAGGCTCGAAACCAACATCATGATCTGGAAGAAATGCACAAGCCACGCCGTCTCTGGGGTTGCCCAGCCCATTAACTCACGCACATAAATTCCGCCGCCTACGATCATGTCGTGCAAGACCATCACGCCGCCGATCAACAAACGTGTGAAAAAAGATTCTTCTTCGTCGCGGGGTTTTTCATCTGGAAGCGTGGCTTGATACCCAAGCGTGCGCACGCGCCGTTTTAGTAATTGGTGATTGGTAATTTTTGAGTCGAAGGTAATGTTGGCTTGTTGTTGGATGAAATTTACATCCGCGCTGACCACACCCTTTGTACGTTTGAGGTTTTCACTGACCAACCACGCGCAAGATGAACACCACATGCCGCCCAGTGTGAGGATGACCTCCCCGCTTCCTTCTGGGACTTGAGCCTGATTCTGCTCAACGGCTGGACTCTCCGCTAGAAGCGCCGCCACCTCCCTGCACGATGGACAGCAAATTACATCCCCGTTGTCGTTCGATAGGGGATGCAAGGTGGTTAATCCACAAAGCAAGCAAGTGGTGAGCGTTTTTGTTTTGACAGGAGAAGCAGAGGCTAGATTCATATTTACAACTTGATATTTACCAAAGCATGACCGAACCCAGCATGTAATGGTCAACGAATCCGAGGGAGGCGAATCCGCGCATGGCAAATTGGAAGCCGAAAAACATCATTACAAGAGAAGCAAGGCTTCGTGACCAGATGCGTGGAATGGATTTTGATGCAAGCCATTTAACGGCAAGTAAACTTGGGAGCGTGGCAATGCCAAAGACGGACATATTCAACATGCCTTGAAATGCGTTTGTGGAAGTGACCGCTGTGAGGAGCGCGGTCAGAACCAAGCCGCAGGGGAGAAGCCCCCAAAGGAGACCGAGCAGGTACGAGGTCGGGAGTGAAGCGGATTTGAATCCACGAATGGTGCTGCCCCAGCGTTGAACCAATCCGGGAAATAAAGATCCTGGCGAGGGGGTTAATCCAATAAATGCAGATGCCATATAAAAGGCAATGATCGCAAACAGAATGGAGAGCGTGGCTTGAAGATTGTCAAAAGCCCAGAGGGTTTGACCAAATGCGCCAAAAATAAATCCGAGAATCGAATAGGTGCTGATGCGCCCCGCGTGCGCGAGAACCCAGGCGGGTTTATTCTGAAAGATCGGCTGGCGGTCGAAGAGGACGATGACTGCACTGCACATGCCAACACAATGCCCAAGACTTCCGAGTAACCCGAGTAAAAAGGATGCTGACATTTTGTTGAGTTGCCAGTCTTAGAAATTTGAACCTGCCCGAGGTGGCGAAGCCCCGGGCAGGTTTTCAAAGGAGAATGTCTTTCTAGCGGATGAACCAGGTACGACCCAGCAACCACCAGTTAGTGAAGTAATAAATGGCGAACCAGACAAGGAAGGCAAAGACGAGCACGAGCGCGCCTTTGGGTTGGTTCTGCTTGTCTTCCATTTGGTGATCGGTCAATTTTGTAGAATCGATGATCGGGTTGTGTGTGCCAGTGAGCAACAAGAGATTAGAAGCTTCGAGGCGGGGTCCGGTGAGAATGGAGGTGAGCACAATAGTCACATACATGATGCCGCCAGTTACAGCCAGGAGCGCGCCAATACCGAAGACAGCCAGTGAGATTTCAACGGTGCCAGGAACGACACCAGCGAAGGTGATATCCCAGTTGCGGCGGGCGACGCCCTGCAAACCGCTGACGATCATGCCCATGGAAGTAAGCAACATGCCAGTACCAAAAACATAAGGCTGCCATTTTGCCCAACTCTTGAGTTTGAGTTCCTTGCGGAAGATGAGCGGAATGACGTAATAGGTGAAGCCCATGAAGGCAAGGGTTGTGCCGCTGACCACTGTTGCATGGAAGTGACCTGGCAGGCGCAAAGTGTTATGAACGAGCATATTGATCTGTTCAGTGCCGATGGTCACGCCGGTCACGCCGCCGATCCAGCCAAAGAGGAACATGGAGAGAACCAAAGCGCTAAAACCAGGCTCTCCCCAGGGTGCATTGCGAAGCCATCCGAACAAACCTTTTCTATAGCCTTTGGCGCGTAGGGCAATTTCCAAAGCAGCAGGAATGGAGAAGGCGTGCATCATGGAACCAAGCACAGCAAGGTACATGGCATAGGATGTATTGACGGCTTCCAGGCGAAGGAAAGACCGGGGTCAACCAACAGGTGATGAGCCGAACCAAGGTTGATGAAGAACAGGTAGAGGATGAAGGCAAGGCGCGAGAATTTTCATTGACCGGGCGAATGCCAACGGTCATTTGTGCGAGCGCATACCAAATGGAAACCATTGCCGCAAGGTTGACTTGTTGCGCGGGATGTCCAAATCCCCAAAAGAAGTTGCGATAGATGCCTGGGTCATAGGTTTTGAGAATACCAAGCGACCAGAAGAAGGCAGGCACAATAGCGGCGGCGCCTTCGAGCAGGGTGTAGGTGGCGAGGATGGCGGCGGTCATGAGACCAAAGACCACCAAGGGCAGTGAGCCGGTAAAGCGCCCTTCACGCTTGGCAGTCACGACGTTGATGAAGAACGTGATGACCGTGATTAATGCGCCGACGGCAAAGAGGATGTAACTCAGATAGAACAGCGGATGCGCCTTCATGGGAACATAGGCTGAGAACATGACGTTTGAATTCGGGTCGAACAACACCACGGCATTTGCCATCAAACCGCCAACGGTCATCATGATAAAGCCCGTCCAAGCTAGTTTGGGCGCGGCGTGCCTTGCATTGAGCAGAATGGTCGAGCCGAAATGCAGACCTGCCATTTCAAAGAAAACGATCCATGCGATCAGCATGTCAATGCCGTGCAAGGTGAGCAGGCGGTAGAACCAAACGGCAGGGAGTAAATGGATCGCCTGCCAGCGGGTGAGCGCGATCAACAACGCCGCAATGCCGCCGAGGGCGAGAGTCACCACAGCCATGACCGCATTGGCAATGATGAGGCGTTCAGTGTGCATATCCACTTTGAGCGTGGTTACGGGGCAGTCGCGGTAATCGTCTTTTGCGCCCGCAGTCCAGGGAGTGGTAGGTGCAAGGGATGCCATAGTTATTTCTCCTCGGTCACGATCACTTTACCAACCATCGTATGATGGCCGACAAAGCAGTATTCATTACAAACGATGGTGAATTCACCCGAACTGGTGGGTGTAATGGTTGCAACATAGTCATATCCAGGGGATTACCTGGAGGTTGATATTGACTGGTTGAAGAGAGAACCCATGCTGCAGATCCATGGAAGAGATATGCAGGCGGTATTCCTCTCCTTTTTCAAGTTGCAGAATCGGATACCATTGCCAGGTGCTGGCGCGGATGTACACATCACTCCCGGGAGGGGCGGCAACAACAGGCAGCGTAACCCAGTCGCTTCATCCGTGCCGATGGTGTATTGCTCTACAAAGGCATTGACCTTCTCTCCATAATCGGCAGGCGAAGTTCGATAGGTTTCGGTGGGCACATTTTGCTTGCCGTAGAGATACCAAAGCGGCATCATAATGGTCAGGAAGATGCACCAGACAAGCGCAACGGTGAGCCAACTCTTTTCCATGCGACCCATGGGCTTCCACCAATTTTTTTCAGGGGCTAACATAATTCACTCTCCAATGGATTAATTTACGGGGCAGGAGGAATATTCATCAAATCAATAATTCCCCACACGTTATAAAGCACGGTGCTAATCAGCAGGGACAACAGGAACAACAGCCAGATGTTGTCAAAAATCTTTTGACCGGGGTGTTGCGGTTCTTCCTTCTTTTTGTCGGACATGGCGATTCTCCTCAAAAATGTCTGGATGTAAGAAGCACAAGGCTTCATCGCTCATGTTAATTTAATAACCCCGATTAACGTATTTGTTATATGTAATAATTGAAATAAAAAAAGAGTGATTTTTCCATCACTCTTTTTCAATAAAGAATTAGTTCTTTTTTATTACAACAGCCCTTTGCTTTGCGCCAGCTTGGCAGCCTCTCTGCGGGAGTTGACCCTAAGCTTGGAGAGGATATTGCGAATATGGGTCTTGACTGTATTCAGACTAACGGTTAATTTTTCAGCCACATCCCTGTCCGATGCACCTTTCGCGACCAGAGAGAGCACTTCCAATTCGCGTTCAGTCAACGAGTTATCTTCATTTGGAAGGTCGGATCGCCACTTTTTTGATTGAAACTCATCCGCCGAAACTCGGCAAGAACCCGCCCCGCCAGCGACGGTGTGATGGCGGCTTCACCGTTCAAGGCACTATGCAACATTTCCACCATGATATGAGATCGAATATCCTTTAATAAATATCCCTGTGCGCCGCTTTTCAACGCCTCAAATAATTTTTCGTCATCATCACGAACGGTCAGCACCACAATGGTCGTATCAGGAAGAAGCTGCTTGATCTGGCGTGTCGCCTCGAGCCCATCCATGGTCGACATTTGAATATCCATCAAGATCAAGTCCGGCTTCAGTTCCTGCGCTTTGATCACCGCTTCAAGCCCGTCGTTTGCATTGCCTACAACCTCCATATCAGGCTGAGATCCAATAATGACTGCTAGACCTTCACGAAACAAAGCGTGATCGTCCACCAGCATAACGCGTATTTTCTTCATCTGAATTTTATTCCTTATTGCTCAAAGGGAACGATAGAATAATTTGTGTCCCCATTCCAGGCATGGATTTGACTTCAAGTTGTCCGTTAATTTGCAGAGCTCTTGCCTTCATGATCTGCAAACCAAAATGTCCATTTGGGCTGGGCTGGGAAGAGTCAAACCCTTTTCCGTTGTCGGCAATCAGCAACTCATAAACATGATCTTTTTAGTAAATTGCACAATGATCTGGGTTGGGTAAGCATGAGAAATCGCATTGGTTAACGCTTCACGTACTATATGAATAACCTGTTCGTTTACCAGAGGCGGACAATTGCATGGGGATGCGGTTTCACATCGCCACGCAATCATGGCGTTATGTTGGGCAGAAAGCTCCTTTGCCACACCCTGCAATTGATCACAAAGGTCAGAGTTGATCGGGTTTTCATCCATCAGCCGATTAATGGCTTTGCGTACATTTCCTGTGGCTTTTTCGATGGTCTCGCGAGTCAAATGCAATCTTTCCAAGGCTGCCTGATTCTTTCCATTGGAGAGCAATTCAACCACCTGATCGGTCATCAACCCCAAATAGCTAAAAGTCTGCCCCAACCCATCGTGCATGTCTGCCGCAATACGACGGCGCTCCTCAAGTGCGGCAATTCGCTCTGCCTGTTCATACAAACGGGCGTTTTCAAGGGCAATTGCGGCTGTATTTGCAAGTTTCGTGAGCAGATCGGTGGATTCACCGCCAAATCTTTGTGTGCTGGTACTACCTACGCATAACGCGCCAATGATCTGATCATTGCTTCGTAAAGGAGCTGCCATATGACTGCTGCGATATTTATCAGACAGGATCGAGCAGCCTTCACGGCAGGTATCAATACCGCAAACCACAGCCCTCTTACTATTAAGAATAGAATCTGTCAGATCATGTTTTTTTATGACGGTTGTATCATCAACTGCTGCATCTGCATTTCCGCTAAATGTTTGGAGTTTAAGCAAAGGCTGATTCGCATCCAACAAACACAAGAATGAAACATCCCCATTCAAAAGTTCGCTGGTTTTATTCGTCACCGAACTTAACACCTGCTGAATATCAAGGCGTGAAGTGATTTCCTGGGTGACGACGTTAAGTGCTTCCAATTCCCGTGTCCGCTGAGAAACCCGTTTCTCCAGTGTATCGTTCAGGTCAATCAAATCCTGCTGGGCAGATTTCAACCCGAGACGCATCCCATCAAATGATTGAGATAACCTCTGCATTTCTTCTGGTCCCTGCACCTGCACGGGTGTTTCAAGATCATTCCCTCCCAAATTTTCAGCCGCCACTCCCAACTCAGACAAAGGTTTCAACACAGACTGGCGTGTCACCCATGCCCCACCGGCGAGCAATACCAATGCAAAGAATAAAAACCCCAATTGAATGTTGCGTAAAATACTCAACTTCGCCGTTGAGTCTGCCTCATATAACTGCACAACCACATCCGCTTGTCGAGCAAGAATCGCAGATAGGATTTCAATCTCTTCAATGGCGGATGAGTTACCAAACTTATTCGTCGATATCTCGTCAACCGCATCAATCGCCGTGCGGAATTCCACCCAACTTTGGCGCACATCTTGTAATGCTTCCAATATCTCAGGGTTATTTGTTTTAGGGATCAAAACATAATTATCTGGTAAGTAGAGGGTTGATCCGCCATGCTCAAGTGCCGTAAGTGTCTGCTCAAACGTATTCTCCGCATCCACCAGCATTTCACTTGCCCCCCCATTTTCCTGCTCTCCAATCGCAAGCCGCACCATCAATTGAACCAACATCCGCTGCCGACCTGCAAGGTTGATGATTAGCGCATCATTCTGTTGAGTCTTTACGCCCCAAAACGTTGCGCCTACTGAAGTAAGCACAAGCAGAACAAATGCAAAAAACAAGGCGCTTAATCTGCCTTGAAGACTCTTCAACATATATTACCTTTTTGGTGTAGCACTATCTTGAAATTATACCCCTCAGGCATGATGCATCGTCAATCCTAAAATAGCACAAAAACACGGTGTAGAATAACCCCATGAAAGCATTTCCGAATCGTCACCCTTTACCATTTCTCTTCCTTGCCATCCTCGGTCTCCTTGCTGCGCTATGGGCAGGGCTCATGCGCCTCGGCTGGCAGTTGCCTGCGCTCACCCCATCGCTTGCCATGTTACATGGTCCCGTAATGATCTCTGGATTTTTAGGCACTCTCATCACATTGGAACGTGCCGTTGCGATGAAACAAAAGTGGATGTACCTGCCCCCGCTTCTTTCTGGACTGGGCTGGCTGGTTGCCACCATTTTTCCAAATCTACCCTTTGGCGTGATCCTCCTAACGCTCGCCAGCCTCGGTGGAGTTGCCATTCTGGCAGAGATCGTCCGCCGTGAATTTGCATTACATACTGTAACCATGTTCCTCGGCGCAATTGCGTGGCTCATAGGGAATCTCTTATGGACATTCGGCTGGCAAATCTATCAAGTCGTCTTTTTCTGGATGGCATTCCTTGTGCTGACCATTGCGGGCGAAAGACTTGAGCTAAGCCGCGTTCTGCGTCCTACACAAATGCAGCAGATTCTCTTCGGCGGCATCATTGCGATTTTTATGGCTGGCATCATCCTCGCCTTGTTCAACCTTCAGCTCGGCACACGCCTTAGCGGACTAGGGTTACTGCTGTTACCACTTTGGTCACTGCGTAATGATATTGCCTGGCGCAATGTTCGGCATAAACTTCCACTCACACGTTACATTGCCTGGTGCCTCGCGTTCGGCTTTCTCTGGCTCGGCATCAGCGGCGGATTAAGCCTGATTTTTGGTGCGCAGGTTGCAGGTCCAAGATATGATGCGGTTCTTCATGCCGTTTTTGTCGGCTTCGTCATCTCCATGATCTTCGGTCACGCCCCCATCATCTTCCCCGCCATTCTTGGCGTACCCATTGACTTTAAGCCCGCTTTTTATATTCATCTTGGGTTATTGCACGGCTCACTTGCCGTTCGCATCCTTGCAGATTACGCCAACCTGCATACATTGCGCATGTGGAGTGGGCTGCTGAATGAAATTGCCATCCTCGTTTTTATTGGCATGACGGTTCACTCTGTTCTACAAAGCAGAAAAACAGAATTAAAAACACCATGAACATATCTTTGAACGATCTCCGCAAGATCAGTGTCTTTCAACATGCAACAGACGCTGATTTGGATTTGATCTTAAAAAACAGCATCGTACGTTCCATTGAAGAAGGAGAATATTTCTTTCTTCAAGGCGACGAAGCCAAATACCTGTACGTGTTGGTCACTGGGCAGGTCAAACTGATGCAATCAAATCCCAATGGGCAGCAGGTCAATTTACGGACGATCTATCCGTGGCAGATGTTCGGGGCATTGGGCGCTACGCGTGGGGAAGACGCAATTTATCCTGCAATGGCTCAAACACTTGAATGCAGTACAGCGATTGCCATTCCCAGCCACTTCCTGCGCACCATGATGGAAACCCGCTCATACCTGTCTTTTGATCTAATGAACTTAATGACCACTTATATTCAAGAGTTGCAGACTAGATATCGGGAAATTGCCACAAATCGAGTCGAACAGCGAATCGCCAATGCATTAATTCGTCTTGCGCAACAGTCTGGAATTCGTTCAGGCAAAGATGCAGGAATTGAGTTATTTTTTTCTCGAAAAGATGTTTCGGAAATGACTGGGGCAACTGTCTTCTCGGTCAGCCGCTTGATCAGTGAATGGGAACGAAAGAGCATTATCAAAGCAGGCAGGGAACGTATTCAAATTTTGGATCCGCACGCCCTTATGCAAATCGCGGAGGGGCATAAAGAATAAGTGACATTGTGAAACAAATAACTAACTAGGCGTAAATTGCGCTATCGCAATGAAAAAGATGGGGAAATAAATTATTGTACGCGTCGATGAATGAGGCGCTAAACATTCACGAAGATACTGTGGCAAACACTTTAAGCAAGGCTCCCCAAACGCTTGTTGTTTTTATCAATTCAAAACAGCATGTGTGGGCTGCCATTTCGCGCGATTTTGCACGCTTGCTTATGTTGTTGCGTCATATCAACTCGATGAAAAAGACTTCTTGAATGCACTGTCCTTAAGCCTCAAACAAAAACAACCTTCCGAACGAGGAGAATGATATGAAAAGAACGTCTCGTATGTTGAGCCTTGCCCTGCTGCTCCTAGGGTTAATGGCTCTGGTTTGGGCGTGCGCGCCCGCTGAAGAACCCATCGCTGTTGAACCAGTGAAACTTGAACCGCAAGCCATTGTAGATGCCGTGACCAAAGGCGGATGCAGCGCCTGTCATGCCATCCCCGGCGTCCCGGGCGCAGTCGGCGTAATTGGTCCTGACCTTGCAAGTATTTCCACCGTCGCCGCAGAACACATTGCGGATGGCAGCTACACCGGCAAGGCAAAGACCGCTGAGGAATTTATCCTCGAATCGATCACCAACCCGGAAGCCTATCTTTCGCAGCACTGCCCGGCTGGAATGTGCCAACCCGGTCTGATGCCCGCCACGCTAAAAGATACGCTCACCAGTGAAGAGATTAACCTGATTGTTGGCTACCTTGCGACCCTGCCAGGTGGTGAATCGATCATGACAGATGCAAATGTTGCGGTGGATACATCCAACGCCGATGTCTCCCTGTCCGAAGAAGATTTTGCATGGGCAAAACAAACCTTCTTTGATCGTTGCGCGGGCTGTCATGGGACGCTGCGAAAAGGCGCGACGGGTCCTGCCCTCACCCCCGACCTGACTCTTGCAAAAGGAACCGTTGCCCTCTCCTCGATCATTTTCAATGGCACTCTCAAAGGTATGCCCGACTGGGGCAAACAGGGCTTCTTCACGCAGGAACAAACCGACATCATGGCGAAGTACCTGCAAAACGAACCGCCCACCCCGCCTGAAATGTCGATGGAACAAATGAAAGCAACATGGAAGGTTTTCATCGCTCCCGAAGACCGCCCCACCGAACCGCAAACCACACGCAATTGGCAGAATTACTTCTCAGTCACACTGCGCGATGCTGGTCAGGTAGCGATCATTGACGGCGATACCTATGAAATCGTCGCCAAAGTGGATACTGGTTATGCAGTTCACATCTCGCGCATGTCCGCTACCGGACGCTATGTCTACGTGATCGGACGTGATGGCAAGCTTGCACTTGTTGATCTTTGGATGGAAATCCCTGAAAAAGTTGCTGAAGTACAAACTTGTTACGATGCTCGTTCGGTTGAAGTCAGTAAATATGAAGGCGAATTGGGCGATTTCACCGATAAATATGCCATCGTCGGCTGTTACTGGCCTTCCCATTTCACCATTCTCGATGGGCAAACCCTCGAACCAATGAAAATTACCAGCGTGCGCGGCTACACCGCTGACACCAACACTTATGTGGGTGATCCGCGCGTGGCTGCCATCCTCGCCTCTGAGTTCAAGCCCGAATGGATCGTCAATGTTAAAGAGACCGGGCAGGTCTGGCTGGTTAATTATCAAGACCCGATGAACCTGACTATCAAGATGATCAACTCTGCCTTGTACTTGCATGATGGCGGCTGGGACTCCACGCAACGTTACTTCCTGGTAGCAGCCAATCAGTCCAACAAGATTGTGGTGGTGGATGCGCTTGAAGGTGATCTCGAAGCAATGGTAGACACACCGGAAGTTCCCCATCCCGGACGCGGCGCCAACTGGATCGACCCTGAATTTGGTCCCGTTTGGAGCACGCCACACCTCAGCGCCAACTCTCTCATCGCCATTGGCACCGATCCTGAAGGAAACCCCGACAGCGCCTGGAAGGTTGTCCGCAATATTGAACTTCCCGGCGCGGGCAGTCTGTTCGTCAAGACACATCCCAATAGTAAATGGGTTTGGGTAGACTTTGTGTTGAACTCAGATGAAAAACTTCAGCGCAGCGTATGTGTCATTGCCAAGGAAAATCCCACAGAAGTTTACAAATGTTGGGAGGCTGCAGATTACGGACGTGCCGTCCACTTTGAATACAATATGGATGGTACCGAAGTCTGGGTCAGTATTTGGGGCTCTGCTGATCAGCCAGGCAAGACAGGCGAAATCGTTATCTACAATGATGAAACCCTCGAAGAAATTGCCCGCATCAAAGACCTTATCACCCCTACTGGCAAATTCAACGTCTACAACACCATTCATGAGGTCTATTAAAAGCTAAGTAAATCAATAAAAAGGACTGTCGACATGAAGTCGACAGTCCTTTTTATTAAGGAAAGATCATTATAAACATGTGTGATAAAGTATTATCAAAATATGAATAAGACGATTCATAGCCAAGGACCCTAATGCAAAACGATATACTTCTCAGACGACTGCAAGATTTTGAATTCCTGCGCGGACTGGATCATGAAACCATGACAGCTCTTGCCAATAGTGCCATGTGGAAAGTATTTCCGCCTCATGCGGTCGTATTTTGGGAGGGCGATACCGAGTCCAATTTGTATTACCTGCAATATGGTTCGTTGAAAGCCTTGCGAACCGCACCGGATGGACGCGAACAAGTGTTACGCTTTTTGGATGCAGGCGAGATATTCAATGAGATCGGCGTGCTGGCGAAACGTCCCAACCCTGTGACAGCGGTGGCTTTGGAAGAGTCGGGCATTTGGCTTATTCCACGCCATGCGTTAGAAGAAGTGGTGATGAAATATCCGCAGACGGCGTTGCAGATTATTGGCAACATGGCAGATAAGATTATCAGCCTGGTCACGCTTGCGGCGGATCTGTCGTTAAAGACGGTTGAAGCACGCTTTGCCAAACTGTTATTGGATTCAACCGAGGGGGATGTAATTGAACGCCGCCGCTGGACGAATCAGACGGAGCTGGCGGCACACTTGGGAACTGTGCCTGATGTACTTAGCCGTGTCATTCGTGAATTGACGAAGGCGGGGCTGATCGAGATGGATAAACAACACATCCGTATTCTGAACCGTGCAGGCTTGGCGGAGCGAGCCATGCTTCAGGAAGATTAATGTTTGGGTTGAAAACCCGACACTATGAGATAGCACCTCAGACAAAGTACATTGCATATTATTTCTTATCAATCAATCTTAAGAACACTTCTACAACGCTTGGATCAAAATGTGAACCTGCCTTTTGGCGGATATATTCAATAGCTTTATTTTTTGCCCATGCAGGGCGATATGGGCGGTCACTGGTCAGCGCATCAAAGACATCTACCACGGCAAATAGTCGTGCAGCCAGCGGAATTTCCTCCCCCTTTAGCCCGCGTGGGTAGCCAGTACCATCCCATTTTTCGTGATGACAATACGGAATATCCAACGCGGGTAGTAAATATGCAATCGGAGACAGCATTTCATAAGCAAGTTGAGGATGCTGCCGCATCATTACCCACTCATCATCGCTTAGTTCTCCTGCTTTTCGAAGAATATTATCGGGTATACCCATTTTTCCAATATCATGGAGTAATGCACCATGCTTTATATGTTTTAATTCGACATGGCTAATATCGAAAGCTTGAGCCAATTGAAGAGTTAGGTTGGTAACGCGCAAGGTATGTTCTTCTGTTTCTTTGTCGCGCAAATCGAGTGCGCGAGACCAGCCTTCGATAGTTGTATCGTATGCCAGGGTCAGATCTTGAGCTTGTTGTATTGTTTGCAAGTGGAGAATTTCTGCATGTTTACGGGCAGTGTGCTCAGCTTCAAGCAGGCGGGTATTCTCAATGGCAATTGCTGTCTGGTTGGCAAGCAGGGAAAGCAAACGAATCTCATCTTCGCTCCATTGCCGGGGAGATTGGGAATATACTGCTATGCTGCCTAGTGCCTCTTCGCCCATTAACATTGGAACAATCAATGATGATGTCATTATTATTTTTTCATCTACCAAGTTTGTTTTCAATTGTCTTTCAAGATTAATGTCTGGATTAATGATGGGCATCTTCAATCGAATAGATTGAACTATGGCGGAGTTATCGGCAAGCAAAACATCAACAGTATCCTGTGTTTTCCGGGGCGAGAATCCCAAATCAGTTTCCAGGGAAATTTTTCCATCCGAGGCAACCAAAACTAATGTAACATATTCAACCCGTAACGCATTAGAAACGACTTTTATGGTTTGATTCACGATGATTTGCAGTTTGCGTTCTCCCAAAAGCATTTGTCCATGCCCGAGCAGGATTTGCTGTTCGAGAGTACGCTGTTCCTTTGCCTGTTCATACAAGCGAGCGCGCTCAATTGCAACTCCAATCTGATCGCCAATGGAGTTGAAGAGTCGATAATTATCAATCGTAATGGCAGAGCCTGATGGAGGCACTATATTGAGATTGCCCAACAGCAAAGTTCCAACACGAACAGGTATACTGGCATGGGAATGATAAGGGTAATCGGGACTCTTAACTTTTTTTAGTTGTTGACATTCAACGATTTTGATTGCTGCATCCAGCTTTCCGAGTTGCAGCAACTCAATACAACGACAGTGGGTTCGCATGGCAGACCAGTCGGCAGGGTCTAATTCGGGTGGCAGGTTATAGGACGCCGCAAGTCGGTTCTTTTGGAAACCATCCAATAGTACAACCCAGCCGCACCTCATATTCATGGTTGTTACAACAGCCTCCAAGCTTTGTTCCAAAGCTTCCTGAATATTTGCAGAACGATTCAAGGCATTTGCCACAGTCTGCAATATTTGTAACTCCTTTAATTGTTCTGAGGTTTGCTGAAAGAGATGCGCGCGTTCAATTGAAACACCAAGGTGTTGTCCAATGGCAGTCAGAATTTCTAGCAAAACAGCATCTGGTTGAATTCTTTTTCTAAAATACAGCATAATTGTGCCCAGAAGTGAGTTCATGCCGGAAAGCGGGACACATATCAGCGAACAATAATGCGCCTGCTGTGCCAGATGCTGCCGTTGATAGTTTTCTTCGTTTTCGATATCAGGGATTAAAAAAGCGCTTTGGTTTGAAATTGCAAGACCAGGTAAGCCTTTCCCAATGGGAAACCGAATATCCAAAGAGCCGGATATAAAAACGATGTCTAAGTTGTACTGAGTCGTAAACTGCAATTCCCCAGATGAATTAACCAAATGACATTCTGCCCCATCTGCCATTGCTAGTTGTGCAGCTTGCTCCAATGCCGTTGATAAGACTGTTTGGGTATCGGTCCATGCATGAGTCATCGAGATTAGCTTGTTTAGTACAGCCAATTGAGATGCGCGGAAGGTCGGAGTATGCCTTGGTTGTTTAGAATTCATGGTTTATCCATATGCAGTGAAAAGCATTATCAGTAGTTGATTACTTCCGAGGATAGGTTGATTGTAATAGAGATTATTCGGTAGTTCGCTCGTGTAATGATATCAATTTGGCGGAGCGAGCCATGATTCGGGGAGATTGAGGTTTGGGTTGAAAAACCCGACAAAAGTCGGGGCAGTAGGCGGGGACTTCCAGTAAAGTCAGGCATATCAAAGGAGACGATATGTCCGACATCTATTTCACAGATACAAAATCGAAAGCTGTCTTTTCGGCAGAAGGTCCAAAACCGCAATTCCTGATCGACACGCCAAAGTTCAAATCACTGGTTGTTGGGCTGGAGGCGGGCGGGCAAATTCCCGTTCACACTGGCGAGGCAGCGATGTATCACTTTCTCGAAGGTGAAGGCTTGATGACGGTGGGCGATGAAACTTTTGCCATCAAACCCGGTGTGACGGTGGTGGCGCCAAGCGGCACGAAACGCGGCATGAACGCAAAAACGCGCGTGGTGTTTTTGGGCGCGAAGGGTGAAGCGTGATCTCCAAACTAAAAACCGCGGGCGTGCTTGCTTTTGTGGTTGGCGTTCTCTCTATCTTTGCGGGCGGCATGGCAATGCGCGGTTGGAATCCAGGTTACTCTGTGTTGGGCTGGCTGCCTGTTTATAACTTTGTGATGGGCGTGCTGACGGTTTTCATTCCAGCTATTTTGCTTTGGAGGGAGAGCCGCCATGCGGGGGCTTCTGCGCTGATCTTCTTCGGAGTCCATGCGGGTGCAACCGTTTTGTTGTTGCTGGCATTTCGTGATGTTGTGGCAACTCAAAGCATTTTGGCGATGACTTTTCGGCTCGCGGTCTGGCTGGTCATTCTTGCACTGATTCGTGCTTCGGCGCAAAAGACAAAATAAGTTTTCAAGGAGAACAATATGACAAAAACATCCCCTAAAAAATATCATCCCATACAAGTGACACTGCACTGGCTGGTTGTGCTTCTGGTGGTCGCCGCATTTGTGATGGGCAAATCCATGAGCGGGCTGCCGAACGATGCGAATAAACTTGCGCCTTTGGCATTGCACATGGGCGTGGGAATTTTTACACTGGTTGTGATCGTGACACGTTTCATCACACGCATGAAACTCCCCAAACCTGAGCATGTTACAGCGGGCAATGCCTTCTTCGATTGGATCGGTAAAGCGGTGCATTATGCCTTGTATCTGCTGGTCTTTCTAACTGCGGTCAGCGGCATGTCGCTTTCGATGCAGGCTGGGCTGGTGCCAATTGTCTTCGGCGGTTCAAGTTACCCGCTCCCCGCAGACTTCTTCGATTTCACGGCGCGAATGCTGCATGGCTTCATTGTGCCTGCTCTGCTTTTACTGGTTCTGCTGCATGTCGGCGCGGCGTTCTATCATCAATTCATGCTCAAGGATAATCTTCTCGCGCGCATGTGGTATGGAAAATAATTGGGTCGGTACGCCGGCGAAAGGAAAAAATGTCGTTCTCGAAAAGAGTTGAAGACGCTCGCAAGGCATTCAAACGCGGTGATAAACAAGCATCTGCACTTGCTCATACGGATAATGCCATATCGACGGCAAATGAAGAACATGGCGGTGCAGGTAGTCAATACCTGGGCGAGATGGTGTACGGCGGACTGGATGGGATCATTACCACGTTTGCTGTGGTCAGCGGCGTAGCGGGTGCGCAACTTGGTACGCCTGTCATTCTCATCCTTGGGCTGGCAAACCTGCTGGCGGACGGGTTTTCGATGGCGACAGGTGCATATCTTTCCACGAAAAGCGAACATGAATATTATCGCAAAGAGTGGGAGCGCGAGGCTTGGGAGGTGGAACATTTCCCTGACGGCGAGCGCGCCGAATTGCGGGAGGTCTATGTCAAGCGCGGTTATACAGAAGACGAAGCGCGGCAATTGGTTGACATTCAAAGCCGCGAACCAAACCGCTGGGTAAAAGCCATGATGATAGACGAACTGGGCATGATGAAAGATGAAAGCAACCCGTTGATCAACGGTCTGGTTACATTTGCTTCATTTGTCATTGCGGGAGCCGTGCCGTTGGTTGTTTATCTGGTCGGACTCGCTTTTCCTATTTCGCCAGAAATGGCATTCCCGATATCGATAACATCTTCTGGATTAGCACTTTTTGCTTTGGGCGCAACCAAGGTGTTGGTCACCAAACTCAACCCGATCCGTAGTGGTCTGGAAATGCTGATTGTTGGTGGGTTGGCTGCATGCGTTGCTTATATTGTCGGTGCATTACTAAAGGGAATTGGCGGATAAATTTTGTAACACTAATTAAGAGCAAACTTCACGAAGAGTAAAAATATATTCGTGTGGTTTTGTGAATAAAAAGGAGAAAATATGAAAACAACTATTGGTAAGTGGAATATTGGCGTTGGATTGTGGGTTATGGCGTCCTTCATGATCTATGGCTTTGTCTTGATCTACCTGCGAGATTTTGCCCCCGGCAAAGAAGCCTGGATTGAATCTTACAACACGGGTGCGCATTTTGAAGCACGGCTTGCACATGTGCATGGCAATTTGTTCTCGTTGCTTAACATCGTCTTCGGCTTTTTGCTGATGAAACTGCAATTGAAAGACAACCTTGCCAGGTGGGCTTCGTGGCTAGCTTTGGCAGGCTTGCTTATGCCATTGGGAATTTTAGGTGAAGTGTATCTGGGCTTGCCTTATTACTTTGTGCTGGTCGGTGGGCTTTCCATCTTCCTCGCTACGGTTTTGCTGGGCATAGCCGTTGTGCAAATGAAAAACGAAACCAAAGGAAATTAACATGCCAATCGCTTATTTACTTACTACCCTCCTCTACACCTTCGTCGCATTGCTTGCGGCGGCAGATGCTTCACTCGTCAGCATGAGTGTTTTTAACGCCTTCCCTGCTTTGCGCTGGGTGCGGGTTCACTTCATCACACTGGGGATTCTCTCGCAGGTGGTCTTTGGTCTGCTGCCTTTGCTCACAGCTTCACTTTCCAAAAAAGCACGCCCGTCCATGCGCTGGGATATTTGGCTCACGCTCAACTCGGGTCTGGTGGCTCTCGTTGCGGGCTTTGGCGGCATGAACCACCCGATGATCTTCACAGGCGGCACGCTCATCTTCATTGCGGCACTCTTGCTGATGCTTCAACTCTGGAGCATTCGCGGCGGCGATGCGCCCGTCAGCCTCAAGTTTTATATCACGGGTATTTTTTATCTGATGGTCGGTATCATCATCGGCACAGGCTTGTTCCTCAACTGGAGCGATGCGCTGTACATCAAAGTGCCGCTTGAAGCGCACATCCATGCCAACTCGTGGGGCTTCATGTCGCTGGTCTTCGCTGGCTTACTCGTGGACTTTATCCCAATGGTCACTGGCAAACCACTTGCTTCTAAAAATGCAACCGCATATATTTTCTGGGGGATGACCCTCGGCGCGTTCGGTCTTGTGCTCGGCCCGTGGCTGGGCGGAAGTCTGCCTCCCACCGTGGCAGGTTTGGTCTTGCATATCTCTGCCACCGTCGTACTGCTCGTGTCAATGATCCGCACCTTGAATCAAAGCGGAAACCTGAACAGCGCGGGCGGATGGCATCTCGTCTCTTCCTATATTTGGATTTTATTGCCCGTGATGATGGCGCCGTTGTTGCTGCTCGGAATCCTTGAAGCGGGTCCCATCGAATCGACCGCGCCTCAAGCTTTAATTTATGGCTGGGTGCTGCAATTTGGCATTGCCCTCATCCCATACATTGCCCGCCGCTTCTTCCTGAAAAATGAGAAGCCGCAGTTGGGCGGATGTTGGGGCAGCCTTGCAGCCGCGAACCTTGGCAGCATCCTTGTTTGGGTCAGCATCTTCAGCGGAACTGCCGAGGGAATTATTTATGGCATTGCCTTTGTGTTCTACACGCTGGCGGTGATCCATCCTCTCAGGGAACTAACACAGATTGCGCGTGATGGATTAACAAAATACGAAACAGTATAAAATAGGAATCAAAAGCGCAGGAGAAAACCCTGTGCTTTTGATTCCTATTTTCTTAACGATTTGTGAGATCCTCAGTGAAACAGATTTTGCCTCTCTCTTGCTTATGCCACATCGACTCTTCTGACGGCTTGAATTCGCAACAGAAATAAAATGGTCGTCTTTCAGAATTAACCGACCAAAACAGATAACCTCACCGCGGAGTAAATCCTGATAAGATTCAACTTAATACAGAGTCACGGGTTTCGTATATATAAGTTTTCAATAATCTACTTCACAATCGCAATTAAATTAGCACAGAGTGGTTTAAATAATTTCCATAAACAATCAATCCACTTGTTGCTATCTATCAACAGTTTGTGCAATCCCAAGACCTTACCTGCTTTATACTTTTCCCATAAATTCATCTCTACAGGCAGGTTCCTATGCAAAATCACTTAACCGTTCTAGATCAAAAATATAGGACATCCAACTCAACTTCGAGAGACATTTCACCTCCCCGCTAGCTTACTCAACTTTAGCAACAAGTCTAGCAACATATCTATAGAATAAAGTAAAATTCCTTCATATGGAATACCAATGTGAGAGATCGTCATGAAATCCTATCGTAAAGAACTTTGGTTCAATCTCCCTACACGCCGTGGATTTGTTAATATTACATCGCAAGTAGAAACCTGCTTGGAAGAGAGTTGTATAAAAGAGGGCCTGATCTTGATTTCCGCCATGCATATAACAGCATCTGTATTCATTAATGATGATGAATCTGGACTTCACAATGATTATGAAAAATGGTTGGAAAGACTTGCACCGCATGAACCCGTCAACCAATATCGTCATAATGATACTGGCGAAGATAATGCTGACGCCCACATGAAGCGCCAAATCATGGGACGTGAAGTAGTCGTTGCTGTAACAGAAGGAAAATTAGATTTTGGACCTTGGGAGCAAATCTTTTACGGCGAATTTGATGGTCGCCGCCGCAAGCGTGTATTGGTTAAGATTATTGGTGAATAATAGAGTCCTCCCGAAACTGCCAAGAGGACTCTATTGGATGCCTTCAAATTATTTGGTTGGCTTTGTTTTTGATAAAAGTTGCACCAAATTTGGTGAAAGTTCAAAGTAGTAAGTGTGACAGACTCGTGAACGCCATGCATATTACTGCCTCGGTCTTCATCAACGACGATGAAAGCGGACTGCACCAGGATTATGACAAGTGGCTGGAGAAGCTCGCTCCGCACGAACCTGTCAGCGGGTACCGTCACAACGACACCGGCGAAGACAATGCTGACGCCCACATGAAGCGGCAGATAATGGGACGCGAAGTGGTCGTGGCTGTGACGAACGGTCAACTGGACTTTGGCACCTGGGAGCAGATCTTTTACGGTGAGTTCGACGGCCGCAGACGGAAGCGTGTATTAATTAAAATTATCGGTGAATAGGAGAGTAGCATGCGATTAAAAAACAAGATCATCGCGACCCTGATCGCGGAAGGCGTGGAAGACCTCGAATATTATGTCCCCGTGATGCGCCTGCAGGAAGAGGGTGCAAAAGTTCTATCAGCAGGGCTGGACCTCAAAACCGTGTGCGGCAAAAATGGATTGATCATCACTCCCGATGCGACGATCGAGTCATTGAAAGCCAGTGAATTGTACGCGCTCATCCTGCCAGGCGGCTGGGCTCCCGACAAGATCCGCAGATACGATGTGGTCAAGAACCTTGTGAAACAAATGGATGATGCAGGCAAGGTGATCGGCATCATTTGTCACGGCGGTTTGATCGCCATCTCTGCGGGCATCATCAAAAAAGGTCAGCGCGCCACTGGCTCAACAGGTATCAAAGATGACCTCGTCAACGCGGGCGCGGTCTGGGCGGATGAGCCGGCCTTTCGTGAACAGAATCAGGTTTGGGGGCGGGTAGTCGCGGATATTCCCGATTTTTGCAGGGAGCTTGTCGCAGCCTTAGTCTAATTTAAGTGGCGGATATTTCATCGTCGGCGGGACATCCACGCCCAAACAATTCAGAATGGTGGGAGCGATCTGCAAGTGCGAGACGATCTCACCTGTCTCGCCTCTCCCGGTACGGGACGGCCGGATGATAAACAAGGGGACATCCCTTTGCTCTGGCGTGGTGCCGCCATGCCCACCATCACTGTTGATCCCATGATCGCCTGTGACAAAGACCGTGTAGCCGCGCTCTATCCACTCCATGATGAGCGGTGCAAGTTTTGAATCCTGATAAATGGCATGGTTGCGATATTCCTTTGAATCTGCGCCAAAGGTCTCGCCATGATAATCCATGCCCATTGGGTGAAGCAATAGATAATCGGGGGAAAATTTGCGAACAAGATGCGCCGCACTGTTGAAAAGCTCAATATCCGGGTATTCATCTTGAGTGTAAAACCGTCCATGCTGAATATTGAGCGAGTCATCGTCAGTCTCTTGATCGTCTATCGGGTTGTAAGGAGCACGATTATATAATTCTGAATACCAATAATACGCAGCGGCAGCAGTGACCTTGCCCGCATCCTTCAAGGACTGAAAAACATTGGGCTTGTTCGATAGCCGTACAATGGAGTTAGCAACAATGCCATGCTCGCTTGAGGTCAAGCCTGTGTGAATAGTCTCATACATTGGACGCGACATGCTAGGCAGTTCACCGATGATCCTATGCAGGGTCGCCTGCCTGGACTCTACGAGATGCCCTAGAAACCCCATATTGGCTTTTGCCACATCGTAACGAAGCGCGTCAGAAATAACAAGAATCACCTTTGCCATCATGATCTCCAATAGAAAAAATTCGGAAGTCATTGAGACTTCCGAATTTTGAGATTAGTCGTCTAGCACCAGAACCGCTTCTTTTGAACATGTGACCTGGTCCTTGTCACCAATCTTGGGCAGGTCCAGGAATGGATTGTTGAAGGTATCCATGTTGAACTTGGTGTTGCCAATCTTCACCTGGATGCGGACAACCGAACCGAGGAATGTGATGTTCTCAATGGTGCAGTCCAGCACATTGTCCTTTTTCACTTCCGAGGTAAAGCTGAAGCGTTCAGGGCGAATGGCGATCTTGACCTTTGAACCTTTTGCCTTGCCTTTTGTACCCTGAGCAGAAACCAACTGCACACCGTCCATGGTCAACAGGTTACGGTCCGCATCAAGCACTTCGGCGTCTGCTGTATTAAGGGAACCCACAAAGTTCGCCACGAAGCGTGTGGTCGGGAAGTTGTAGATCTCAAAGGGAGTGCCGACCTGTTCCATCTCACCAACATTCATCACAACGATTCGGTCAGAGATCGAAAGCGCTTCTTCCTGATCGTGGGTCACGTAAATGGCTGTGATCCCCAACTCACGTTGAATCGCGCGAATCTCTGCCCTTAGTGAAATACGAATCTTGGCATCCAAGGCTGAGAGCGGCTCATCCAGTAAAAGCACCGAAGGGCGAATCGCCAGCGCGCGCGCCAAAGCAACACGCTGCTGCTGCCCGCCTGAGAGTTGATACGGATAACTATTCCCTTTGGCTTCAAGATGGATGATCCCGAGCATTTCAGAAACACGCTTTTGAACAATATCCTCGGGTTCCTTGCGGATGCGGAGACCAAAGCCGATGTTTTGCGCAACGGTCATGTTGGGAAATAACGCATAGGACTGAAAGACCATGCCGACATTACGCTGGCTCGGAGCCTTATCGGTAATATCGATCCCATCAATGGTGATCTGACCATGAGATGGGGTTTCAAACCCGGCGATCATACGCAGGGTGGTGGTCTTACCGCAGCCAGACGGTCCAAGGAATGAAACAAACTCGCCCTTCTTCACATCAAGATTGAAATCTTTTACAGCTGAGAAATCGCCAAAATGTTTCGAAATGTTTTTTAACGCCAGATGTGTCATTTGAATTCTCCGTCTAAATTAATGTCCGCCCGCAACCTGTCCCTGACCACCGGTGACCAATTGGATAATTCCCATGGCGGCCCAGGTCAAAAGAAAAGAGGTGAAGGATAATGCGGCAGGTTCATATGCGCGGTGCTGCCCGAGCAGAAAGAGGTAGGGACCAAATGCCTTTACACCGAGAAAAGAAGCGAGAACGACTTCACCGACCACGATGGCAAAGGTCAGCAGCGCGCCGCTCAACAGAGCGGTACGGACATTCGGCAGGATCACCTTTACAATAATCGTGTACCAACTTGCTCCAAGGCTTTGAGCAGCCTCGGTCAAAGTACGGACATCCACAGTACGCATACCCGTGTCAATGGAACGGTACATATAAGGCAGACCCAGCACCATGTAGCCGCCAATGATCAAAATATTGGTACCGAAAGAATAATTCGTCAGCGGTTGAATAATGGTCACTTCGGTAAACGGAACATTAAGCGGCGAACTGTAAACGCGGATCAAACCGAAAACAAGAATGATCGCGGGGATGACGAAAGGAAGCAAGGTGATAAATTCAACCACCCGGCGCGCTTCGGGCAGACGAAGGCGGATCCAATAGGCGGTCGGCACGATCAGGACGATGCTCATGATGATCGTCATTGAAGCGAGGAATACCGAGTACCCGAAGGTCTGAAGGAATTCCTCATCGGCAAATGCGCTTTCATATGCCTTGAAACCGACCACATCCCGCTCCATGCTCAGCGAAAATTCAAACGTAGCCAGCAAAGGCATGAGAAAATACAACACACCAAGCGTGAACCACAATGCGCTCCAAAACGGAAATTTTCTTAACCGGGTCAACAGGTTCATTTTAGCCACCTTTCGGTCTTAGCCTGAAGCCATGAATAGCCAGCCAGCGATACAGCCATGATAAAGACCATGCCCATCGCCATTGCATTTCCCAGGTTGGGGTTATGAAGCACATCCCCGCGGACCTGAGCGCCGATCTGAATTGTAATAATGGGGAGTCTTCCGCCGGTCAGGGCGTACGCAGTGGCGTAGGCGCCAAAAGCATTTCCAAATAACAAGATCATCGCACCCAAAATAGAGGGCAGGAGAACCGGAAGTGCGATCTTTAACCAGTATTGCATGGAAGTAGCGCCCAGGTTTTCAGCGGCTTCACGCCATTCCCGCTTTAGTCCGTCAAGCGCAGGCGCCATGATCAAAACCATCAACGGGAATTGAAAATACATGTAAGTAAGGCTTAACCCAAGGAAACTATAAAGGTTGAAGCCATTCTCATAAATATTGAAACCAAATAGATCTTTCAGGACTGTTGTGACGAACCCGGTGCGACCCAACGTGGCGACGAAAGCGAACGCCAACGGCACACCGGCGAAATTGGATGCCACCCCTGAAAAAGTCACCAAAGCGGATCGCAGCGGCTTGGGGAGTCCGCCCGCTGTTACTGAATACGCCAGTAGAAAACCAAATAACCCACCGCCCAGCGCAGTGACAGCACTGATCTTAATGCTCAACCAATACGAATCAAGAATGTACTGTTCAGTAAATAGCTGAATAACATTCTCAAGTGTAAAAGCCCCCTCTTCATTGGTAAAGCTGCCGATGAACAAACGCACCGACGGAAGGAAAATAAAAAGGATTGCAAATATCAAAAACGGTACAACACCGATCCAATTTTTTATATTGGATCTGGGGAGCGGCATTTGCGTGTTCGGGAGGGTGGTCTGGGTCATTTCGAATTACCTCAGAGCTTTCCTAATTGTGGTGAGACCCCACCATACGGCAGGGTCTCACTGATTTGAAACGAACGAACTGGATTATTCAGCAGCCTTGATGTCGGCGCCGACCATTTCATCCCACTTGGTGGTGATGAGTTCCTTGGCCTTGATCAATTGATCAGCGGTCGGGAAGACTGCGCCGGAAACATCGGGAAGCTTGGCGGAAAGCTCTTCAGGAACGACACCGCGGGCGCGCATATCGGTCTCGCGAGCGGGGTGGCAGTAGCCTTGCATCCACAGCAACTGGCCTTCATCCGAATAGAGGAATTCCATCCAGAGTTTGGCAGCATTCGGGTGCGGAGCGTAAGCGCTGATCGCTTGAACATAAACGCCAGCGAACTGACCGGTCTTCGGGATAACGAATTCAGCCTTGGGGTTGCCAGCGAAAGAGTCGATGGCGGCAAGAGCGTTGTAGTCCCAGGTCAAGCGGATGGGAATTTCACCTTTCGCAACAAGACCGTTATTGGCGATCAACGGGATCAAATTGCCAGCGGCGTTCAGATCGGCAAAGAATTCCAAGCCAGCGGTGGCATCATCGAGTGAGCCGCCATTGGCGAGCGCGGCGGCCTGCACGGCCTGGATCGCCTGGTTGGAAGTGCGGGGATCACCAGACTGCGCAACCTGTCCATTGTATTTCGGGTCAAGAAGGTCAGCCCAATCCTGGGGAACATCAGGTTGAACATCGGTGTTAACGAGGAAGCCCATCACACCGTAATAATCACCATACCAGTATCCATCAGCGCTCTTCATGCCGTCAGGAATGCTATCCCAAGTGGATACCTTGTAGGGCATGAACAGGTCTTTGTTCGGTTCGCCGAAGGAGAAACCCACATCAACGACGTCAGGAGCCTGGGGACCTTTGTTGTCCTTGTTGGCCTTGATGGCTTCGATCTCGTCGCCGGAGCCGGCATCGGGATTCAATTCGTTGACTTCAATTCCGGGGTACTTGGCTTTGAAAGCGTCGATCACGCCGCCGTAATTGCACCAGTCATGGGGCAAAGCGATCGTGCTGAGCATGCCTTCTGCTTTCGCAGCGGCATAGAGGTCGGCCATCGGGTCATTGGCAGCGGGTTCTTCAGCAGCAGGAGCTTCCGTCGCAGCAGCACCACCACCGCACGCAGCGAGCAAAGTCGCGGCAATAACGAACAGAGCGAGCAATTGATAAGCAAACTTGTTAGTACGCATTTCTCTCTTTTCTCCTTGAAAATGGTTTTTGTGAACAGTCGAACAAAGAGACACTTACAAGTAATGGGTTCCGAGCACCTCCATTCCGTTAATAGAACGTTAACATTTTAGCATTATCAATATTCAAAGTCAAACAACTTTGAATGGATTGATCTAAAGATGGGTGATCAGCCAGTAAATACCCGCCGAAAATAGTGCGCTGGCCGGTATGGTAATGACCCAGGCGGTAAGGATATCATCCGCCACCCCCCCCCAAGGATCACAACCGCGGATGTCAACTGCGTTGCAATACTATGGACCGGTCGGATCTTATAGAACTTTCCGCCCAGTGTGCGTATCAAACGCCAGCCGCCGACCGATGTGCCCAAAGCCATTGTACCCGCACTGACCAGAATAACCCAAAATGGAACAGTAAACTCCTGCTGGGTGCCGCTGATGATCAAGCTCAAGGTGATGATACCCATGGTCTTTTGCGCATCATTTGTGCCGTGACTGAAAGCCAGACCGATCACCGTAAAAAACTGACCCCTGCGGAAAAAATTATTAATGTTCGGGGTCGCATTCTGCGAAAGAAAGTAGATCACACGCAAAACAATAAAACCGATCACAAAGCCTATAACCGGGGATGTGAACAAGGCGATCAACACCTTTTCCAATCCTTCCAGTTTTATGCTCTGCCACCCAACAGAGACCATGGTTGCGCCGATCAATCCACCGATCAGAGCGTGAGACGAACTGCTCGGAATGCCAAAGAACCAGGTGATCATATTCCAGACGATAGACCCGCACAAACACGCCAGCAGTACATCCAAGGTGATGAGGTTTGAGTCGACAATATCGCTGCCGATGGTTTTTGCCACAGTGATTCCGAACAGGAAGGGACCAAAAAACTCTGCAATCGCGGTCATTCCCAGAGCCATGCGCGGAGAGAATGCGCGGGATGAGATCATGGTTGCCACAATATTGCTCGAATCGCGCATCCCATTGATGAACTCAAAGATGAGCGCAGAAATAATAACAATGTAAAGTTGTGAAGACATTAACGTCTTGTTATGCTTTCTTTACAACAATATCCGCGATGATGTTTGCGGCTTCATCACCACGGTCGGCGGCGTTCGATAAATGGCGATATACCTCGCGCAGTTTCAACATTTCAACCACATGATGTACATCTTCCGGTCCGCTGAACAGGTCTGCAATGGCTTCACGATAAACTGCCTCGACCCGATTTTCGAGCGCCTTGGCACGTTGAGCATGGTCGAGGGCCACCTTGGGATTCTTGGGCAAGCGTTGAACGCCATGCATGATCTCATAGGCTGCATCTTTCAAAAGGGATGCGATCCTCAGCATATAGGGAGTGGACTTCACCCGCAGAACCACCATCTCCATCACGGTCGTGTCTGCGTAATCCACCACGTCATCAATGGAACGAGACAGGGCAAAAATATCTTCGCGATCAAAAGGCGTGATGAAACTTCGGTTCAGTTCGTCGATCAAGATCCGCCGCACTTCATCCGCTTCTTTCTCTTTGATCGATAATTCTTCAGCCACCTCAGGGTCGCTGGTCTCAAAGTATTTGATCAACAGGCGCAGACCTTCGTAAGCAAGCGAAGCTTGTTGCTCGATCAAACTTTGAAAAACGCTTTCTTTTCTTCTAAAAAATCCAAACATATCAACCTTTCATCAAGCCCGTCCCAATGGACGATTATGCGATCGGGGTTAAGTCACCCGCGACAAGTCCAGGGAATTTTTCACGAAGCTTCGCATCGACTTCTGCTGAGATCAGCGGAGCCGTGTTGGTAGACATGACATCTCTGGCTTTCTTCATCGCGCGCGCGTGAATATCCAGAGCGCCTTTCTTCTCCCAAATGGTACGCGCGTCACGGTCGGCGATCTTGGTCATGACCGCTTCGGTCTTCATCCGGCTGATGGTGTGTTTGGCCGTGATGAACGATCCGCCCGGGCCGATCTCTTTGATCAACGGCAGACCCAATTCATCGTCATTGAAATGAACCCCGCGCTTCATGCGCTTCATCATCAATGCCACCTCATCGTCAATGACAGCCTTGGCAAAGTCAAAGGTTTTGAGCGCGTCGATCAGCCCGCCGATATTGAACATATCCATGCCAGAGAGCAAACCACCGATCGCAGACATACCGGTCTCGTACCCAGCTTGCGCATCATTCACCTTGGAATTGGTCAAACCAATATATCCGCCGCAAGGCACATCGTAAAAATGAGCAAGTTGTGCGAAAGCCATGTGAAGCATGCCGCACTCAATGCCGCCGGAGGTGTAAGCCCCGGTACGCATATCGGCAACTGTGCCAAGCGTGGCATAGATAGTCGGGGTTCCTTCCTTTACCATTTGCATCAGCAGCAGCCCGGACAAAAATTCCGCGTTACCCTGTGCGAGAGTTCCAGCCATTGACATGGGTGAAGTCAAACCGGCGTTCGGAACAATAGTCGGGTAGACCGGCAATCCCTGCTCTGCAAAGAACATCACGTTTTCTGTCGAAAGGTGATCCATTGTCAGCGGTGAAACGACCGGGCAATAATGATGAGTTAGGAAGGGGCGCTCCATATAGGCATCCCTGCCCCCGGCCACCATGTAAGCCATCTCCATCACGCTCAACGTGTCTTTCATGTTGGTTGTGGTCACACGCAATGGCTTGAGACAATACTTCATGGATGGGTACAGGCGCGAGACCGTGAATTGATCCGCGGGTGCATCGTCTGCCAATGTGGAAATGGAGAACACATCGTACCCGGGGAGTTCATTGATCAAGTGAGCAATACGTGCAATGTCGCCAGACTCAGCGCGTCGTTCATGCCCGGTAACAGGGTCAATAATATCCGGAGCAGAACTTGCGGTGATGATGACCGGGCTGTCCTGGGGGATTGTTTTATCGAATTTCGGATCGCGTGCATGGAAGGTAAACGAAGAAGGAACCATCTTCCGATACTTCTCTGTGACCTCGCGCGGGAATCGAACGCGTTCACCGTCGACCGAACAGCCGTGCTTCCTGAACAATTCACGCGCAGGCTCGTAGCGGACTTTCAGACCAACTTCTTCAAGGATCTCGAGAGAAGCTTCGTGAATACGCTCCACCTGTTCTTGCGTAAGCAAAGTTGCAAATGACATGGGTTCCATCCTTTGACAATAAATTTTTATTCGACCATCGATCTTTTTATCTTTTTGCGTTCGAGCTTTCTTTTCGGAAGGAGTTTCTCGGCAAACTTGCGACTTTCCTTCACCAGCATATTATCCATGAGCGGGTTGTCTCCTGGTATCTGGAAGAGCTCACGGATCTTCACAAACTGATCGTCACGGTACTGCATGCGTTCAATGCGAAGGGTGCGCGCCAATCCTTTGATCTCGGTGACCGGGAACATCTTCAACCCCGACCGGGTGACCTTCAAAGATGCGGCTGCGATCGCAAATCGAACTGTGTCTTCAAGACTCCAGCCATGAAGGTAGCCATAGATAAAGCCTGAGGAGAATGTTGCTCCGGCGCCTGAAGCATCCACCGCCTTCACTTTTGGAGCATACGCGCGAATGATCTCATTGCCTTGCACCACCATACACCCCTGACTAGCCATGGTAATGATGGCGGTTTGAATGCCGGATTTTATCAGTTTACGCGCCACACCCAGCATGGCTTGTTTTTTTCCGATCTGGGCTGCATCGGTCACTGCCTGACAAACTGTGACCATCCCCGAATACTTTCTCAACAGTTCAGGGTCTTTATGACCGTGTTCAAAGTTCAAGAAGACCGGGATGCGATACTTGCGAGCCTCTTGCATGGCACGCAGGATATGCTTATCTCCATCGTACCAATCAACATAGAGCAGTTTTGATTGCTTGATCAAGGACAGGTCGGCGGTGTCTAGAGTACCGAGGATCTGCTCGGACCTTTGCCAAAAGTAAGTGCGTGCGCCCTTTCTGTCTGAGACGTTCACCTCAAGCGGCGTTTTATATTTTTTTGTAAAACGCACCTTGCCTTGAACGCCAAAACCTTTGAGCGTGGACTCAATATGATGCCCCAAAAGGTCATCGCCCACCGAAGTGCCGATCATACCGGACGATACTCCCCACTGGCTGAGGTTGCACGCAATAATGGCGGCATCGTCATAAACGTAATCACTTACTTCATGAACGATGGCACCAGTGTTGATCTTGGGTAGTTTTTCCAGCGCCATGATGTAGACCGGAGTCAACATACCGAAGCCTACATAAGCGGGAGGGGGAGTTTTATT
>NZ_JADJDD010000022.1:0-182447 GCF_016702885.1 Candidatus Villigracilis vicinus | reverse complement strand
CGGCATTAAAGCACTCCAGACAGGATGCATATATTCATGTAAATAAAAGCACTACATTTTTGTTAGCTCTTTATCTAACCACTGCCATTGAAAAGTGAGCAAATTATCATCTCCAACTAATGAATAGCAATCATTATGAATAAGTTTAGGCATATTTTCGCTATTATTTTGCATTAAGATAATATCTTCTTCTGATATTTCAAAAGCCAAAACAGGGCTTGAAACTTTTGCAAAATTTCTAGTATTCAAACGAAACTCTATGACGTATCTACCTTTTTTCCAAGTCATTTGAGATTTCAAGAAAGATTGCAAATCTTGAGAGACCTTTGCTACATAAAAAGTTTCAGGTGAATACTGATTATTATTTATGAGTCTTCGGCGTTCCTTCAGGTATTCTGTATATAGTTTTCTATGTGTAGCAGTATGCTCTTCAAGTCTAGTTCTTAACAATAAATTTTTTAAATCTGATCCTAAGACTTTTCTTGCAGTAGCTTCGAATTCAAGCATCTGAAAGGCTGAGTAGTCTTGGTTATTAGAAACTATTTGCCCTTTAATTTCTTGAACTTCATGCCATTTGAAATTCTGTTTTGCCCCTGATTCGTGTTTGACAATTAATTCAATTAGATCAATAAGAGTATCCCCATTATCAGATGTTAGAGCAACTTTTATATTAATTATGGGACCAAGTTCTGTAAATCCAACCTCGGCATGATTTACAGGAATAATTGTAGCAACTGGTTTTTTTACAGTTTAATAATTAAAGAAATTAATTGAGGTATCCATGCTGCTGCGCCAATAATTCCGATAGCTAGTGTCCAAAATTGTAACGGCTCCATTTGTTCCCTTCCTTCCTGGAATCATCATCAAAAATCCCAGCGCGATGATGCCCTGACCGATCAAGACGCCTGCTGCCTGCCACGGACCGAAGTAGGGAATTTGCGGGAAAGAATGCGAGCCCATGCCAAAAATATCCGCCAACCCGGCAAAGACCGAAAAGACAAAGCCCGTTGCAACCAGACGGCTGCCAATGTCACCGACAATGGTACGTTCCAGTCCCCACCACAGGGCGTGTAAACCGAGATACCCGCCCGCACAGATCCAGGCGAGACCGATCAGCAAGACAATGATCTGTACAAAGCCGACCACAGGGCTGCGATCCCAACCGAAGAGATCGGGTTTGGCGCCAACGGCAAAAATAAACAGCCCGATAAATGTGAGAATGAGACTGACTCGAATGCGCGGGGTAAGCGAATCGTCCTGCGGTTGCAGGGCAGCTGGGTTTTGCGTGGGATCATCAGGAAGAGTAGACATGGGGTAATTTTAACCGTAGATGAACAAAATCAAACAACTTGTATTTTGAAAGAAATTTTCGTTCAGCCGTGTGTATCTTTTGAAAAAACTAAGGCAGGTTCGTTTTGAGACGTGCAATCCAATTACCGCCAAGGATGTTGGCGGTATCTGTCTCGGAATAGCCGCGTGCCTGCAATACGGATGCCAGTTTTTGCAGATCGGCAACTGTATCAATTTCAGGCGGGACGGATTGCACGCCAAAGCCGCCATCAAAGTCTGAACCGATGCCGGCATGAAGCGAGTCACCGGCGATCTGGCAAATATGGTCAATATGGCTGGCGACCACATCCAAAGGCACTTCGTCGCGAAGATGTCCCTTATCGCGCGACCAGCCAACTTTCAAATAGGTGTTGAAAGGCACCACCCCCACCACCCCATCACGTTCAATGATGCCTTCGAGGATGCGGTCGGTAAAATGCCGGTTCGTATTAGAGTTAGGCATGAGGGCGGCACAATTGGCATGCGTACCCACAATGGGACCTTCGTAAATATCCAGAGCTTCAACGGCGGCACGTTCATCCATGTGACTAAGGTCGAGGGTGAAGTTGAAGTCTGCCATGGCGGCGAGGAGTTTGCGCCCGTCATCCGTCAGCGGACCGGGTTCCTTCCAGCCGCCGCAGTAGCGTGTGCCGACCCAGGCAGGTCCGATCAAGCGGACTCCGCGGTTGTGCCACATCTCCAATTCAGAAAGTTCGCGGATCGCTTCAGCACCTTCCATGAGAATGACCATGCCCAATGGGCGGCTCACTGCCTCAGTCGCTGCATCCTGCCAGAGAGTCAGGTGCTGTTCCAGGTCCCGTTTGGAGGCGAGGATGCGGAACTTGTCCGGCGCGGAATCCTGCATCCGATGATAGACATCCAATTGAGCGCTGTACAACTTGTGTGCCTGGTCAAAGTTCTTGTAAACCTGCGATTCGGTTGCATGAGTTTGAAAGCGTGCCGGTGCGGCGAAAAGCGTTGAAAATATGACCCCGATCCGCCCGCGTTGGTATTCATGCCAACTAATAAGAGTATCGCCGTTCTCTTTAACAGTGGCTGTTCCTGCTTCAAGAGCGCGAGTCTCTGCAATGGAGCGGGTGTAATCGCGTCCGTAGGTCAACATATTGAAAGCAATATCGGCGTGGGCATCTACGAGTAAGGACATGGGCACCTCAAAATGAAAAAGCGCACCTTTCGGTGCGCTCTGTTCTTATTCTTCGTTATTTTCTTCGTCGCCGCCGAAGTCTTTCGTGAGCATCTTGAAATCTTTGTCGGCAAAGGCAGCGGAGTCTACTTTGCGGAGGCTCAAACCGATGCGGTGCTGGTCAGGGTCAATGCGGATGATGCGCAAGGTCTTGACGTCACCCTCGTGCAGAACTTCCTTGGGATGTTCCACGCGGTTCTCGCTCAACTCGGAGATGTGGATGAGACCTTCGATATCGCCTTCGAGGCGGGCAAAGGCACCGAACTTGGTCAGGCGGGTGATCGCGCCTTCCACAAGCTGACCGACGCTGAAATTGGCCATGCGGTTCTTCCAGGGGTCATCCTGCAGCGCGCGGATGGAAAGACCAATGCGGCGCTTTTCGCGGTCAATATTGATAACCTTGACGTTGACTTCCTGACCGACTTCGAGGACTTCCTTGGGATGTGTCACATGATCCCAGGAGATCTCAGAAAGATGCACGAGACCATCTGCACCGTTGATGTTGACGAAAGCGCCAAAATCAGCGAGGCTGGTCACGCGACCGGTATACGTCTTGCCTTCTTCGAGTTCGCCGATCACGCGTTCCTTCAGTTCGGAACGAGATTCAGTGCTGGCGGCACGTTCAGAGAGAATGAGGCGGCGGCGTTCGCGGTCCACTTCAACAATGCGGACGGAGATCGGCTGCCCGACCATCTTCTGGTAACGTTGTTCCGGTTTATCGCCAGTGGATTGCGCACGACGCACAGCGCTGATCTGTGAGGAGGGGATAAAACCGCGCAGGCTGCCAATGGCGGCAATGAGACCACCCTTGTTGAAACCGATGATCTTTGTATCGAATACGGTTTCCTCGGAGATCATTTTCTCAACGTTTTCCCAAGCGATCTGTTCAAAAGCACGCTTGAGAGAAAGCACAACATTGCCATTCGCGTCTTCGGGAATGATCACGAAAACATCGAGTTCCTGTCCGACTGCGAGCGCGGCGCGTTCTTCTTCGGTCAGCTGCTCCAATTCCTTGCCAGCAACGACGCCCTCGGACTTCGCCCCAATGCTGATCAGGATCTGGTTTTGTGAAATACTTGCAATTGTCCCTTTGCGAATCTCGCCTGCTTTAGGAAGATCAATGCCAAACGATTCAGATGCTAACAGCGCCTCCATCGATTGATTGTTATTCTGATCTCCCTGCGCATTATTTGTCCCGCTCAGGGTTTCATTTTGATCCATCACTCGTGACTCCAGTTAAAAGAAATATGAAGAGATTATACAAGTGAAACGACAAGTTGACAACCCTAATAAGAAGAAGGAACCCCAAATTTTCACGCGAGTTTCCAAAACAGGCGTTATAATCACCGGCTGGAGTATACAGATGCCAGCTATTTTCCCCTTTACAGCTATCGTTGGACAGGAGCGCATGCGACGCGCGCTCATCCTTAATGCAGTGGATACGCGCATCGGCGGCGTATTGATCCGCGGTGAACGCGGTACTGCAAAGTCTACTGCGGCTCGTTCGCTTGCCGCGCTTCTCCCCCATGTAAAAGTCGTTCAAGATTGCCGCTTCGGATGTGACCCGGAAAAATCCGGCACATGGTGTACGGAATGTAAAGAACGCCATGCCGTTGCCAAAAAACTTCCCACGGCTGAACGTGCCACACCCTTCATCAACCTGCCTGTTTCTGCCACTGAAGATCGTGTGGTCGGAACGCTCGACATCGAAAAAGCCATTCAAAAAGGCGAACGCCACTTTGAACCCGGCATTCTCGCGGGCGCAAATCGCGGCTTGCTCTACATCGACGAAGTGAACCTGCTCGACGACCATGTGGTGGATATTCTTTTGGACTCGGCTGCCATGGGCGTGAACACGGTCGAACGCGAAGGCATTTCCTTTGCCCACCCGGCACGCTTCATTCTCGTCGGGACGATGAATCCTGAAGAAGGTGACCTGCGTCCGCAGCTGTTAGATCGCTTCGCCCTCTCGGTTGAGATCGTCGGCATCCGTGAAGCGCGCGAACGCATGATGATCATGGAACGCAACATCGCCTATGAAAAAGATCCCGAAGCTTTCCGCAGTCAGTGGCAGCCCAAGGAAGATGAACTCTCCCAGCAGATCGCCAAAGCCCGCGAACTCGTGGACCAGGTGAAATACACCACACGTGATCTGCTCTCCATCGCCGCCCTAACCTCCTCCCTCAATGTGGACGGTCACCGCGCAGATATGGTCATTCTCAAAGCTGCACGCGCCGAAGCCGCATTTGAAGGTCGCACCAAGATCAACGACCACGATATTGCGCTCGCCGCGGAACTGGCTCTGCCGCACCGCATCAAGCGCACGCCTTTCCAGCAAGCCGAAATGACCACCGAACAACTGCAGGAACGCATCGAGCAGTTGGCGGGTCAGTCCATGCCGAGCGAAGAGGATGAAGAATCCGAAAGCCAGCAAGCGGACGGCGAAAAAGAGGAAAAAAAAACTTAAAACTGGAAGATGAGCAGACCGAGGAAGGTCCGCAGGAAGGCAACCCCGAACCGATGGAAAATCGGGAAGTGTTCGCAAGCAGTAACGCGAACTGGTGGGAAGGCGGACAAAAAGTTAAAGCCGGTGAGACCTTCCAACCGCGCAAGCTCAACACTCCATTAGATAAACTAACTCGCAAGCAGGCGGGACGGCGCTCGCTCACCAAGACCGAGCGCAAACACGGACGCTACATCAAGTCCCGCCCTGCTGGCGATAACCTGACGGATATTGCCTTCGATGCAACCATCCGCGCCGCAGCCCCATTTCAAAAACAACGAACCGAAGAACGCAAGTTGCTCGCCTTCTCGATCAAGAAGAGTGACTTACAGCGCAAGATCCGCGTCAAACGTGTCGCGAACCTTGTGCTCTTCCTCGTGGATGCTTCCTGGTCGATGGCGGTTGCCGAACGTATGAATGCCACGAAGGGCGCGATTCTTTCTTTGCTCACAGATGCATATCAGCGCCGTGACCGCGTCGGCTTGATCGTCTTCCAGAAAGATCGTGCCACGCTGGTACTTTCCCCCACCAGTTCTGTACAGCTTGCTCAACGCGCCCTGGCAGACATCCCCGTTGGCGGCAAGACTCCGCTCTCCGCAGGACTCTTCATGGCGCACGATGTGATCACCCATGAAAAACACATCCATCCTGATGTTGAGCCGCTGCTGATCGTGCTAACCGATGGCGCAGGCAACGTTTCCATTGGCACACTGCCGCCGCAAGAAGAAGGCTTCAAATTTGCGGAAATGATCGCAAATGAAAAGATCCGCTCAGTCGTCATCAACATGGAACACGCCGCCTTCGATCAGGGTCTTGCCCAGCAACTGGCAGACCACCTCGAAGCGCCATGCTTCTCGCTCAATGAATTAAAAGCCGAAACCCTGTATAACGCGGTTGTGGACGAAATGTCCAAACCGTCGAAGAAGTAAAAAAAGACCTCCGAGGTTTCAGAAACCTCGGAGGTCTTTTTGATTAAGAATCAAACCCCAAACCCAACGCATCCAAAGTCTTCAACCACAGATTTCTCCTCCCCTGATTTCGATCTGCTTGATCCAACGACCATTGTGTGAAGTTGATGATCGGCGAACGGAATGGCTCTGGTGGGAATGGGAACGGCTTGGTTCTGACCATTTGTAACTCAGTCAGCTCGGTCTTCTCGCCGCTGAGCAAATCCAACATTACGCGTGCGCCAAAGCGCGACGTGCCAACTCCTAAACCGGTATAGCCCATGGCATAGGTCAACTTGCCGCCATAGGCTTTGCCCCAAAAGACAGCATAACGTGAGCAAGTGTCGATTACGCCACCCCAGGCATGGGTAAAGCGCAGACCTTCCAGCTGGGGAAAGGCTTGGAAGAAGTGCTCAGCCAAAAGTCCGAAAGAGGCGGGGCGGTTCTCCAAATGCGGCGCGACTTGATTATTGCGGTGATAGATCGCGTCGTAGCCGCCCCACAGAATCCGCCCGTCTGATGTCATTTGCGAATAATGGAATTGATTGTTGATATCGCTCAAGCCTTCGCGTCCGTACCAGCCAATGGCATCGTGCTGAGCTTTGGAAAGCGGCTCGGTCATCAAAACATAATCATAGACCGGCACAACATAAAGCGAAAGATGTTTTAGCAAAGGCGGGAAGGCATTGGTTGCCAGCGCCACTTTACGCGCTGTGACTTGACCCTGCGGAGTCTTGAGGACCAAATGCTCGCGCCTCTCTTCCAACGCCGTGACCGGGGTGCCCTCAAAAAAGCGGACTCCAAGCTGAATACATGCCTTCTTCAAACCCCATGCCAAGCGCGCCGGGTTGAGCATGGCATTGGACATGTCGATTGCGCCCGCCAAAAAGGTCGGCGAGTTGATACGTGCGCGCATTTCGGCTTGATCAAAGAATTGCGCAGGCACACCATATTGTGCGGCGAGTTCGACTTCTTCACGCAGCTCTGCGATTTGATGTTCTTCGTTGGCAATGCCAACTTCGCCCGAGCGGATGAAATCGCAGTCAATATTGAATTGTTTGACGGTGGCTTCGATGCCATCGAGATTTTCTTTGCCTAGTCGAATGAGCGTGGGAAGTTCTTTCGCCCAGCGACTCCTGCCATTATCGATGCCATGCGTGAGAGAGGCGGCGCAGAAGCCGCCGTTACGTCCGCTGGCACCGATGGCGATCTCCCCTGCTTCAAGCAAGACAACATCTCGATTCGGGTCGGCTTGCTTGGCTTGCAGAGCCGTCCACAAACCGGTGAAGCCTCCGCCTATGATGGCGAGGTCGGTTTGGATCTGGGTTGTAAGAGGTGGGGTTGGTTCTGGTTTGGAGGGGTCATCCAACCAATAGGGCATGTGCTTCACATCCGCAATCGCCCGCAGACTTTCTAGGCGCGGTGTGTTCGAGAAAAACATTGGGTCTCCGTTTTCGCGGTTCACCCGGTTCAAGGGGTGAAGTCATAGAGTGCAGATAGTGTAACGGGGATGGGTGGATTGAGTCAAATAAGAAACAAAAAATATTGCCACGAAAACCGCAATAGGAAAAAGAAACGAGAGAATCTGAACCCCGATTTTCTCTCATTCAAACCTTGACACAAAAAAACATTTGTTCTAAAATCCGCTCTACTATTAGAACACACGTTCTGTATCAATCGACAAGGAGGTCGAAATGACTAATTACCGTCGCAATCCACTTGGGGATACCCTGCTTCGTTTATGGAACAGCATCGTCCACAACCGCCAATATAGCCGCGGCGCTGCCTGGGGTGCCATGATCCTCGGCGCTCTGCTCGCCTTTGAGATCTTTAACTTTAGCACCACCCAATATGCGTTGCACGATATGCTCGGCGACCTGACCTTTGCAGGTATGCGCTGGTCCACAGTGCTGGCCATTGCCTTCTGCGGTATCGACTTTGCCGGCATCGCCCGTATCTTCACCCCCGAACAAGGGCGTGATGAACCTGCTGAAGTTTATTATCTCTTTGGTGCCTGGCTGCTCGCTGCTGGTTTCAACGCTACACTTACCTGGTGGGGTGTTTCTGTTGCAATTGCTCAGAATGGCAACATTCAAGGAACTGCTGCAATGAGTACTGAAACCATTACAAAGATCGTCCCGATCTTTGTCGCTGGAATGGTTTGGCTGGTGCGCCTGCTCATCATTGGTACTTTCTCGCTGGCTGGCGAACGTCTCTTTACCACGGCTCAGGCTCACTCCAACACATACCAGTCCAACTACAACCAGCCACGCCCTCAACCACAGCCACAGCAGCAACCGCGCCCGGTTTATCAAAACCAAAGTCAACAGCGCCCGCAGTACAACCAACCCACCAATCAGCCCATTCTGCGCCCAGCCTCACAGATCAATCGACCTGTCAGCGCTGCCCCGGCTTCACAGACCAACTTCCGCCCGGCGCCAAAGCCCGTTTCGTCCACTCAAACATCCTTCATTCCTCCCGAGCCGACTTATCATCCTGTCTCCTATGAAGCTCGCAGTTCCGAAGGCGCAGACCGACGCTACGACGCATAAAAATATTTTTTCGACAACTAAATACTCACCTCTTCGAGCCCGGGTCCCTCAGACCCAGAAAAGAGAATTTACACATGCCCCGCGCTCGTTCTACAAAAACAGACTCATACCAAATACAAGCCGCTCCTCTGGAAGATGCAGGGAGCGGCTGTTTTTCTGGTTTTGTCATCGTTCCTTTTGCTGTCATCTTGCTTAGTGTTCTACTTGGAACATTGGCATTAAAGAAAGCCAATCCGCTTCCAATGGCATCTTTAGACTCGATGCCCGATTCCATCCCATCAAACCTTTCCCCCATTTTCAGGCGGGAAGTCCTCTATTGGGCAGACTCCATCTCGAGATGGGCATCCGCTTCAAACCTCGACCCGAACCTGGTTGCCACCATTATGCAAATCGAATCTTGTGGAGACCCGCGTGCCACATCTGGCGCCGGTGCCATGGGGCTCTTCCAAGTAATGCCATTTCACTTCCATGCAGGGGATGATCCCTATAACCCCGAAACCAATGCCTCTCGCGGACTCGCCTACCTCGTCCGCTCCCTTGCCAGCGCAAATGGAGACGCCCGTCTTGCCATGGCTGGCTACAACGGCGGCATTGGCATCATCCCACGCGCTGAATGGAGTTGGCATGCAGAAACGAAGCGTTACGTTCAATATGGCGCGCCGATCTACAACGATGCCATAAGCGGCATTACTGTCAGTGATGCATTAGATGAATGGTATACAAAATACGGTGTCAGTCTCTGCAGCCAAGCCAGTCAACGGCTGGGTTTGCCATAACCCCCAATTAAACGATTACTTAACTACGTTCAACCAGATCACAAACGTTGTCCCTTCGCCTTCCTTCGACTCGACCTTGATCTGACCACCATGTTGCTCTACGATCCATTTCGTGATGGACAATCCCAACCCAAACCCACTGGTTTGGGAACGGGTTCGGGATTTTTCTGCGCGATAGAAACGCTCAAATATATAGGGGAGGTCTTCAGCAGGAATGCCTGGTCCCGTATCGCGAACGATCAGCCGCACTTGTTCACCAATACGTTTGAGGCTCAGGAAAACCTCACCGCCATGCGGTGTATATTGAATGGCATTGGCAACCAAATTCAAAATAACCTGCTTCAATCGGTCCCGGTCCCCTTTAACAAGGGCTTCATCGATTTGATTAAGGTGTACTTTTACCTTACTGCCAGCCAAGACACGCGTTTCCGTAAAGACTTCTGTCAAAAGCAGGTCAAGTTCAACTCGCGCAAAATTCAGCGGCACTTTCCCTGAATCTGCTTGCGCCAGCATGAGCAATCCGCTCACAAGGCGGTTCAGCCTGCCCGCCTCCTGGTCGATACTGTTGAGCAGGTCTTCATCAGGTTCCTTATACTTACGGATCAAATCGACATTGCCTTTGATAACCGTTAACGGCGTACGCAGTTCGTGGCTCACATCGGCAAGTAAGCGTTGCTGTGAAGTAAAAAGAGACTCCAGCCGTTCCAGCGTTTGATTCACAGAAATGACCAGGTCCCCCACATCATCCTGCAGGGCGCCCTGGTTTGGAATGCGGCGCGAAAGATCATCTGCACGGTTGATCTGATCCACCGTGTCGGCAATATCCTGCAGGGGCGAGAGTGCCCGCCCAAGCACAACCCACGACCCCCACATCACCAACCCAACTGCCACCACAGCGATCACCGCCATGATCGAAAGCAAACTGGTGCGCGTGTTATCTGCCACCGTCAGGCTGGCAGCCACCTGCAATATCCCTATGATGCGATTGCGTAATTTAAGCGGAACGGTGAGGACCCGCAGATGCGCCCCATCCAGGTAGGAATCCTCATACATCGTCTTCCCCATGTCCAGACCAATGGGGTCAAGAGGTTTATTCAAAGAGCCAATACTCGGAGACGTTGTGAGAAGATTTCCATCTGCTCCCCAGACCTGTACGTAGGCGTTCGCCGTCATATCCAACTGTGGAAGGCTGATGACGCTCAGGTCCCCTGTCGAGTCGACTGTGGTCGCCCGCACGATCTCACGCGCCACTCCTGCCAACAGGTTATCCACCTGATTCAACAAGATCACATTGACAAGGATGTACACTGCCGCACCAAATACAAGCAGGATGCCGCCCATAAATGTGGAGTACAACAAGGTAAGACGCAGACGCAGGGACATTGACGATTGACGATTGACGATTGACGATTGACGATTGACGATTGACGATTGACGATTGACGATTGACGATTGACGATTGACGATTAAGAAAAAATTGGTAACCTGTATATTACCAGTTACCAATTACAAAACAAGAATTACACATTATGCCTTAAGGATTCTCTCTTAGGACATAGCCAACGCCGCGCACCGTATGGATCAGGCGCATTTCATTTTCCACTTCCAGTTTCTGGCGAAGATAGCGAATATATACTTCCAAGACATTGCTCTCGCCGCCAAAGTCGTAGCCCCATACCCGGTCAAAGATCACTTCGCGGGTCAATACCTGCTTAGGATGGCGCAGGAACAATTCCAATAATTCGTATTCCTTCGCGGTCAATGCCACAGTGCGATTGCCACGGGTTGCCTGCCGCGAGCCCGTATCCAGCGAAAGGTCGGCAAACTTCAAAACGGGAATGCGTTCCGGCTGGGTTCGGCGTAGAAGCGCACGTACACGTGCCAGCAATTCATCCAGATTGAACGGCTTGACCATGTAGTCATCTGCTCCCGCGTCCAATCCTTGAATGCGATCTTGAACGGTATCTTTTGCCGTCAACATCAAAATGGGAATCGAACCGCCCTGGCGCAAACGATGGCAAACTTCCAAGCCATCCATACCGGGTAACATCCAATCCAGAACCACCAGATCGGGAGTATGGTCGCGTGCTGCGATCAACCCCATCCGTCCGTCTGTGGCGGTATCGACCGTATAACCTTCATACGCCAGACCGCGCTGCAATAACTTTAAGATTGCTTGATCGTCTTCGATGATGAGGATTCGCTCGTTCATGGCTGTGCTCCTTACTAAAAATATACCATAAATTCAAAAGGCTCATTTGCCTCTCAGCAAACGTAAAGCTTCTTGAAAATCATGTGGATAGTCTGCCTGAACGGTCAATCTCTTACCCGTTTCAGGGTGAGTGAATGTTAAGGAAAAAGCATGCAGCGCCGGGCGTGCGATCAGGTCTGTTTCGGGAGCACTATATAAGACATCTCCCAACAGCGGATGCCCCAATGCGTACGCATGAACGCGGATCTGGTGTGTCCTTCCTGTCATCGGTGACGCCTCTACCAGCGCTGCAGCTTGATAGCGTTCCAGCAGATTGAAGCGCGTCTCCGAGCGGACTCCGCCGCGGTCATCCACGACGGTGCGATGCTTGTGCCCCACATTCACCCGCAGCGGAAATTTCGTCACCTTCTGCTCCCATTTGGGGAGTCCGTTTATCAAAGCATGATACGACTTCTCCACTTCATGCTTCTCGAACTGAATATTCAATGAACGATGCGCTTCCGCCGTCAATGCAAAGACGATGACGCCGCTGGTGATCTTGTCGATGCGATGCACGACCCAGATCCTGCCGTATTTCTCCTCCAGCAATTTTGCGAGATACGGCGCTTCCTTATCCCAGCCTTCCGGCAGGACGGAAAGATCGGCAGTTTTATTAACTACAAGAATGGAGCTATCTTGATGAAGGATCTGCATCTGAATTTGCCAATTGATCTTTCTGAGGGGGTGATAGTTTTTGAGCGAGCCTGCTATGTTTTAAGCCGGTCAAATAGCAGGAAAATGTGCCGCCAAGAAAAAAAGGACTAAAGGTGATCAAAAACACAAGGAAGAACAAGACCGCATAAAGGTACAGGTCAAATGCCGAACTCAGGTAGGAAAAGCGCTGCCCGAATATGATGCTGCCCGTTACCCCGCCTTCGCGCTTGTAAATATGGATCTGCTTCCAGTTACGGAAATGACGCATGTGTACTGCAACTTCCAACAGGAGGAGTGCGCCAATCAAAAAAGAGTAGAGCCAATCCATTCGAAGGATGCGCACACCTAAAAACCAAAATACAGGGATAATGATGGTATAGGCGAACAGATAGAGAATGTGTCTTCTGGAAATGCGGGACTGCCCGTCAATATCTTTTTGAAATTGCGGGGTCAATTCAAAGCTCTTCTCGAACTTAAAAACTCCAATATCTTTATAGCCCCTGGCAGCAGCAAGAGTCATGTAATAATCGCTGATATAAAGTGCAGCCCAGAGCAGCATGCCGGGAATGGGAGTGCTGGTCAGAATATATTCCATTAGATTTCCTTTTCTCAATTGTACCCTTTCAACAATGCCCCCAAACAAGTCAACTTGACCCCACCTTATAACAAGATTATCATGACAGCATGGAAGAACAATCAGCCAATAACCCTTTTCTTGTCGATTCGCTCAATCACCCGCTGGCGGGACCTATTCGCAAACTGCTTACCCGCGAAGGGCGGCGCGAGCTCAATCAGATCCTCATTGATGATGAAGAGAATATTCTGCAAGCCATCGAAGCCGGAGTGGAGATCGACTCGCTTTATTATGCAGGCGAAGAGACTGTCTCGGATACGCTGCGCAAGAATCTCACCGCCGGGGCGACCATTCACGAAGTCGCCAAACGCACCACTAAAAAGCTCTTTGAAAATGACAAAATTTCGCGCATCTTTGCGATTGCCTACACGCCACAACCCGTCGGGTTGGAGGCGTTGAAATCCATCAAAAAAGATGTGGTCGTGCTCGAAGATTTGAGCATCTCTGGCAATATTGGCAACATCACCCGCACTTCACTTGCGCTGGGCGTGGGCGGAATCCTCCTGCTCAACATGGACCCTGTTGATCTGTACGACCGTCGTCTCATCCGTGCGAGTCGAGGGTATCTTTTCTCCCTGCCTATGATCACCGCATCCACTGCAGACTTTTTGGATTATTGCAAAAAGAATAACGAGTCGCTCATGGTCATGGATATGCACGCAGATAAGGCAGTGGATGAAATCGCAGCCACCCCTCACCGCCTGTTACTTGCTTTTGGCAGCGAAAAAGATGGCTGCTCAGCGGAGGTCGAAAACGCTGCCACGATGAAAGTACGCATCCCCATCAGTGATAAAGTCGAGTCGCTCAATGTTTCGGCATCGGCAGGAATCACACTTTACAGCCGCTCAAAATTCAACCAGGCGAACTAGCTCAACCGGAACCGAGGAAAACCTCGGTTCTTTTTTTTCGGGAACTTTTTATCCATCGGGGCGTCAAAATAGATATCAAGGAGAAGAAATTATGAAACTCGCCACCTTACCTGCTCTTATTATGTTAACGCTCGCTATGGTCATTTTTAACGCTTGCTCCACAACCAACACCAGCCTCACTGGCGAATGGAAGCTCGTCTCGTACGGCGACTCTGCCGCACCCACCCCTGCTGTACCAGGTGTAGAAACATCCATTTCGTTTGAAGATGGTCAATTCGGCGGGACGGTTGGATGTAACACCTTCGGCGGAGATTACAAACTCAACGGCGACCAAATGAGCATTGGCTCAATCATCTCGACCATGATGTTCTGTGACCAGACATCCGCACAGGAAAGTGCAGTCCTCGCCATCCTTTCAGACAAGACGATGACTGTCACTCAAAGTGGAAACCTATTGACATTGTCTTCTGCGGATGGAAAGTCTATAGTGATTTTGGAAAAGAAATAAACAAAACGGCGACTTGAAGTCGCCGTTTTGTTTTAGCTGCTTGCGCCGCTGTATTGTTTCAAACCCGTCTTCCACACGCGTGTCGCGATCAAGAAGCTGAGCACGCTCACGCCGAGAAAGGTCAGCACCTGGATGACGCTCAATTCGCCACGCAAGGCTTGGAGCGGAATGGTTGTTGCAACTGCAATGGGAATAATGAAAGTGACGATGACACGCAACCAGGCAGGATAGACAGTCGCCGGATAACGCCCGGCATCCATCAACGCTTGCAGGATGGTGACGTTATTGTCAAATTTGACAAACCAGAACGTCAGCGCGATGAGGACGATCCAAAGGCTATAGATGACGATCATGCCTGAGAGGCTGAGCAGGATAAAGGTCAGGATCTGAGCCGCGGAGGTCACTGAAGCAGACATATTGACCCCCACCACGATCAACACCACAGCAAGTACCAAGTCCCAAATCCGCCAGACGGTGATGCGCGAGAAAGTGACCAAGAACATGCTGTTGACCGGTTGCAGGATGGTGTAATCCATCGAGCCATCACGAATGGACTGGTTGAATTTCTCAGTGTTGGGCCAGATCAGCGCGATCATCATGGTGTTGACGAGGCGGAAGACACCCAACAGCGCAATGAGTTCGCCCAAGCCCCAACCGCCGAGGGTTTCAGTGTTGTTGAAGATGATATTAAGGGAAAGCAATTCCCAGCCGAGCCACATCAGGTTGAGCAAAATGTTGACAACAGTATCGGCACGATATGCCAGTGACATTTGCACGTTGACTTTGAAGAATGCAGAAAGTAGTTTGAGAGTCTGCATGTTATGCTCCCACCGCAGAAAATCGCTTGACGCCGTTGCGCCAGACGAGGTTAAACAAGACCACAGCGACCACCAGCCACACGCCCGACATGATGTATCCAAGTACGATCTGCTCTGTTGAAAGCTTGCCGAGGATCAGCTGAATAGGAAAATACAACAGCAACTGAAATGGGAGGTATTGCGCGATATCTTGAATCAATTTTGGCATGAGCGGCAGCGGCACGAACTGACCCGAGAACAACAGAATGAGCGCGAAGTAAAATTCATGAATGGAGTAGATGCGGGTCGTCCAGAAAGCGAGAGAGACGATAGTGGCGGACAGCAGATAACCGATAAAGAACGCCACGATCATCACAGGGATGGACAGCAAGACACCGGTTAAAGTAATGCCGCTGAAATCAGGCTTGAAGAGCATGAACAAAACAATCCACACAGGAATCAACCCCATAATCGTCAACACCTTGAAGGCAACATTATTGACCAATGCATTCGTCAACATGGGATGAATGGGTTTGATCAGTTCGCCTGAAAGCGAACCATCTTGAATCTTGTAGGCAAAAGTATGAATGATGATGTTACTTGTGATCTGGTCACAGATCAGCAGAACCATGTAATAGGTCGTGAAATCGTTGGCAGTAAACCCGTTGACATCACCTTTGACGTTCGCAATGCTCGTCCACACGGCGAGGTACACAATGGGAGAAACCAGCCAGTATAAAAGATACATCAACAAGTTGGCGCGGTATTGCCACTGCTCCGCCCAGTTCACTTGCCAGAGTCGTTTGAAAATTAAGAACATAAAATTCTCCATTCATCGTAGGGACGACCCGCCCATATAGGCAGTGCTCCTCGATAAACAATGAAGGGTCGCCCCTACGCGTTGAATGCCTGCTCGATCACATCCTCAATCGGTGGATCGGCGATGGTGATATCGCGGATGGGCAAGTCCGCCAGAAGCCGTGAAGTGACGTGCGTCACTTCCTCCGCTTTGACCTGGATGTAGCGCTTCTCGGCATCTTCCTCGTTTTGAACCACTTCCCCATATTTGCTCAAGTCATGCGCATCCGCATCTGCCAGCATCACACCGATCAACTTGAACGGCGCGATCTTCTTCGAGAGGTCGTTGATGCCGCCATCATATTTCAACTGTCCGTGATGGATGATGATAATGCGCTCACACAAGGCGGTAACATCCGCCATGTAGTGACTGGTCAGCAAAATCGTCGCGCCGGTGCGCTTGTTGTACTCTCTCAAAAACTCGCGGATGCGCGACTGACCAGTGATATCCAAACCGATCGTCGGTTCATCTAAAAACAAAACCTTCGGACGGTGTAAAAGTCCAGCCGCGATCTCGCACTTCATGCGCTCACCCAAAGATAAATTGCGAACCGGTTTCTTCATCAACGGCTCGAGTTCGAGCAATTCATCCAATTCTTTATAAGTTTCTTTATATTCATCATCGGGGATGCGATAGATGGCTTGGTTGAGCAAGAACGAATCCGCAGCGGGAATGTCCCATGAGAGGCGATTGCGCTGCCCCATCACCAAAGTCATCGAGCGCAGATATTCAGGTTTGAGCTCCCAAGGCGTGAATCCCAAGACATTCGCACTTCCGCCTGTGGGATGCAGTAACCCGGAAAGCATCTTCAAGGTTGTGGTCTTGCCCGCACCGTTCGGTCCGAGAAAGCCAACCACCTCGCCCTGCTCAATGGTGAAGTCCACTTGTTGAACAGCCTTCACCTCTTTATATTTGCGTTTGAAAAAGCTACGAACAGCCGCACCAAATCCACCTTCGCGCTCCGGCACCTGATACGTTTTACTTAAATGTTGAACTTGAATGGTCGGGGACATAAATAAAATCTCTCCTTGGGGGAAGAGATTTTATCATTATTAGAACAAAAGTGCTAGACTAGAATTCAGAGACTCGATACCAAATATCCACATTCACATGAATGGTCTTTGAGTGCTGCACATCCATGCCGAGGCTTGGCTCTGGTTCTGCGGGTGCAGAACGAAATGCCGCTTTCGCCTGTGCCTGAAACGGCATTGCCAGCTCTTCATCATAAGTATTTTCCATCAAGTCATACACGCCCAATAACTTCACCCCCATCGCCTGCGCTATCTTCGCGGCTTTGCTTTTGGCTTTCTCCAAGGTCGTTAGCAGCAAGGCTTCACGCGCTGCATCTTCGTCGTATTTCCATTCCGTCTGCGTAAGCGTTGCATTCTTCTGAGATGAGATCACATCCAAAATCTCTGCGAACTTCGCTAAATCTTCACAGCGGATTTTTAAACGATAGGATGCCGTAGAAGATTTCAACACCGCGCCTGAGGATGTGGACACATTCACGCCTTGAAGCGTGACCGCCTCTTCCTTAACCCCAACCTGCTTCAGCGCTTCGAGCAGTTGATTCACTTCCTTAGCTTTCTTCATCGCCTCGTTACTGCTGAGCAGCGAGGAGCCTTTGACCGTCACATGCAAATCCGCATGGGTGGCAAATACTTCTTCTTTATGAGATGCAGAGACTTTGATGGTATCGGGTTTGTGTTCCATCTTTACTCTTTCCCGTCATTGCGAGGAGTGAACGATAGTGAACGACGAAGCAATCTCACAGCACGGACATGAGATTGCTTCGGGCGGAAGAACGTCGCCCTCGCAATGACGAATACTTTATGTTACTGCCAATTTATTCTTCGGATATTTCTCGTAACGCTTCTCTTCCATCACTCTACGGATTCTGTCGAAGCCTTCCCAGACATCTGCAAAGGAAAGATAGATGGGCGCAAAGCCGAGACGCAGGTTATCGGGCGCACGGAAGTCTGGGATGAGATTCATCTCTTCGATGAGGGTGCGGTTGATGCGGTAGCCTTCGGGATGGCGAATGGAGATGTGCGAGCCGCGAATGGCAGAGTCCGCTGGGGAGCCTAATGAAAAGCCGAAGGGGACGAGCCAGCTTTCGGTTAAGAAAGAGGCGAAGTCCGTCATCAAAATGGATTTTTCGCGAAGCGCGTCCATACCTGCTTGCATGAGCGGTTCGAGGGCAGCTTCCATAGTGAGTAAAGAAATCATCGGTTGTGTGCCAACGAGAAAGCGTTGCGCGCCGGGGGCGGGGGTGTAATCGAGGTCGAAGTCGAAGGGATTTTTTTGACCCCACCAACCCCAGATGGGCGAGGAAAGTTTTTCTTGAATGTTTTTGTTGACGTACAAAAACGCAGGCGCGCCGGGACCGCCGTTGAGGTATTTGTAGGTGCAGCCGATGGCGAAGTCTGCGTTGCAATCGTCGAGGTGGACGGGGACGGAGCCGACCGAGTGAGATAAATCCCAAAGGACGAGCGCGCCTTTTTTATGGGCAAGGTCGGTGACGCGTTGCATGTCGTACATGTAGCCGCTTTTGAACACGACATGCGAAAGAGTGACGAGCGCAGTGTTCTCATTGATGGCGGCTTCAAGCGCGGCGAGATCGGGCGTGATGTCGTTGTCGCTAGCGCCGATGCGGATGATTTCGTGACGATTACCAAGCGTTTGATTGATGCCCTGCAAAATGTAAAGGTCGGAAGGAAAGTTGAATGTGTCGGTGATGATGCGGGTTTTATTCGGTTGAAGCGTGAGTGCAGAGGTGGCGAGTTTGAAGAGGTTGACCGAAACCGTATCGCCGACGAGAGTTTGACCCGTCGCCGCACCGATGAGCTGACCGATCTTATCCCCCACGCGCGAGGGAGCGTCCCACCAGCCTTTGTTCCAACCGCGGATTAAATCCCTGCCCCATTGCTCATCGACAATTTGGCGCGATTTTTCCTGCGCCGCTTTGGGCATCATGCCAAGCGAATTACCGTCGAAGTAAACAAGGCTTGGGTCTGGAATGACAAACGCCTCTTTGAAAGAGGCGAGTTTATCTTGGGCATCAAGTTGCAGGGCGAAATCACGGGAGGCTGAAAAATTCATTAGGTCACCTTTAGGAGTGGATTTCGCCCGATTGTAATCGCCTTTGGTGGTTTATGGCTTGTTGATAGATTCTGCAGAGACAATATCCCCGCCGCTGGTGTAATAGAAGCGGACGTTATCGCCCTGGTTAATGATGTCCATCAGGTTTTCGTTGACACTGAACGAGACACCACCCACGTGCATTTGCAGGCTTTTGACGGTCTTGTAACCGGTGCGATCCTGATTAGACACGCGTCTCTCCACCCAAACAAAGTTGACCGTACCTTCGGCTTTCAGGAGAGATTGTTCATTTTTCTTTTGGGTGCGAAAAATTAAGAAAATGACCATAATGAAGGCAGCGAAAATCGGTCCAACTGCGCCCATTGGCAGCGAGGAAAAGAGACTACTAAATTGGTCACTCGCAGCAGCTATTCGAATGGCGAAATTGGAAATGAAGCCGATCACCAGGACTATTCCCAACACGATCAGGACGCGGTTGTTATAGCGCTGAACCTTGGCTTTTATACGGGTTCGCTGATCTTCGGTGACACGTCCTTGCTGGTTGGCATTCAGGTCGGTCTGGCTGAAGTTGAAATATTCTTGAAGTTTTTCATTCCTAGACATGGGCTTACCCCTTATTTATTTTTTTCAGCAGACAAGAATTTGAAGGGATGGTTAGTGTAGTAAAAAATCCATTCCTCGCCCTGATTGATGACATTGGGCAATTCATTATTGACATTGAACGTCTCGCCACCGATGCGCATCTCCAGCACGCGGACGGTTTTATACGTGGGACCTGTCTTACTCGTATTGCGTTCCCGCCTCTCGACCCATATAAAGTTAACCGTCCCTTCCACACGACGGACGGTTGTATCTACTTTTTTGTTGGCTCGATCAAAGACAACTTTTAGAATCACAATAAGAATTCCGCCAAAGATGACGAGGACAAACAGGACTACACAAATAATGGGGATTAAAGTGAGAAGCGCTTCTGTTGTGACTTTGCCACTTTCCAGTAAACTTCCACCCACTGCGGCAAGGATGGGCGCGCCCAAACCGGTCAATAATGCTCCGCCAAAAACAACTGCAATGATCACGCCAATGATCGTATTGAAACTTTTATGGCTTTTTGCTTTTTCCGCCAGCAAGTCTTTCTGTTTCTGGGTCAGTTGTCCCAAACGATTGGAACCAAGATCAGCATCATCAAAACCTAAAACTTCCATTATTTTTTCCATAGTCACCAGTATTCCTCATAAAAATACAGATGACCAACACCAGAATGGCTGTCATCTGTTTTAGTAAATCTATTTTACGCATGAAAGCCTTATTTGCATCTCCCTCTAAGGTCATAAAAGCTAAGTCCCACTTTTGGGTGAGTTAAAAAAGACCGCCGACAGAAGACGGCGGTCTGTAGTCGGCGGTCGTAACTATTCTTCCTTGCGTAGCGCCGGGAACAAAAGCACTTCACGAATGGAGTGCTTGTTCGTTAGCAGCATTGTCAGGCGATCCACTCCCATGCCAAAGCCGCCATTGGGCGGCATGCCATAACGCATGGCGCGCAGATAATCTTCATCAAGTGGCTGCTTCTCTTCGTCGCCGTCGGCATAATCACGTCCCATTTCGAGGAAGCGCTGTTCCTGATCAAGCGGGTCATTCAATTCGGTGAAGGCATTGCACAACTCAAAGCCTGCCACATACCCTTCAAAACGCTCCACAGTCAGCGGATCGCCAGGCATGGACTTTGCCAGTGGCGAAATATCACGCGGGTAGTTATAAAGGAAGGTCGGCTGGATAAGCGTCGGCTCGAGATATTCGCTGACGAGGAAGTCGATCAACTTACCGCGAGTGGACTTCGGATCAGGCATCGCCTTGGGCAGTTTCTCTTTAATCGCCTTGAGCAACGCCTCAGCCGTTTTATGCTCGGCAATGTCAATGCCGCTGGTTTCAAGGATGCCATCACGCATTTCCACACGCTTCCACGGCGGTTTGAATTCCAATTCATGCTCGCCAAATTTGACCTTGGTGGAGCCAGTCACCTGCTCGGCGGCATATGCCACCATTTGCTCGGTCAGTTCCATCACCTGCAAATAATCCGCGTACGCCCAATAGAATTCAAGCTGGGTAAATTCAGGGTTGTGCTTGAACGACACACCTTCATTGCGGAAGTCACGCCCGATTTCATAGACACGTTCCAAGTTACCCACAAGCAAACGCTTGAGATATAACTCAAAGGAAATGCGCAAATACATATCCTGGTCAAGTTCGTTGTGATGCGTGGTGAACGGACGTGCCGCCGCGCCGCCATACAAGGGCTGGAGGATCGGCGTTTCCACTTCGAGGAAGTTGTGGTCGTCGAGAAAAGTCCGCAAGGCTTTGACCAGCTTTGCGCGTTTTCGAAAGGTATCGCGGACTTCGGAGTTCACTGCCAGATCAGCATAGCGCTGGCGGGCACGCAGTTCGGGGTCATCCAAAGAAGCATAACGGACCACCGTACCGTCTTCCTGAGTCACGTCCTTGTCAGCAGGGAGCGGTGAAATGGATTTGGCGAGCAGGTTGAAGTCCAAGACCTGAAGCGAAGGTTCGCCAGCCTTGGTGCGCATCATCACACCCGTCGCTTCCACGAAATCGCCGAGGTCAAACATCTTGTTGAAAAAGGCGAGGCGATCCTCCCCCACTTCGTTCACGCGCAGGAACAACTGGATCTTGCCGTCACCGTCTTCGATATGGGCGAAGCACAACTTTCCCTTGGGACGCATCGAACGAATGCGACCGGCGAGTGTGACTTTCACCTCAACCGTCTCATCCTTCTCGAATTCGGCGATTGCCTGTGCGCTGGTATGAGTCCGCTTTGCTCGGGTTGGGTACGGCTCCACGCCTTCAGCACGGAGTTCCTCCACTTTCTGCAAACGGATTTTTTCAAGGGAGTTGTATTCTGCCATGATTCTTCCTTCAGTTCCCCTCTCCTTTTAGGAGAGGGGTTAGGGGTGAGGTAAGTATAAAAAAAGCCCCGCATCCAAACTATGGACGCGGGGCAGCGAGGCGCGTCCTAAAATTAGGCGACCTTGAGGATCTTCACGTTGTAAGTACCACCGGGAGTTTCCACTTTAACGGTATCACCCAGCTTGTGTCCAAGAATAGCTTTGCCGATCGGGGATTCATTTGAGATCTTGCCTTCGCGCGGGTTGGCTTCTGCCGCCCCTACAATGGTAAAGGTCTCGGCTTCAAAGTTACCTTCTTTAATGGTCACCTTGGCACCGACTTGAATGGAATCATGTTTCTTCCCTTTGCCGTTATCTTCAATGATCTGTGCGGTGGCAAGTAAAAGATCAAGCTCCTGAATACGGCCTTCCACAAAAGCCTGCTCATTCTTGGCGGCTTCATACTCAGCATTTTCGATCAGTTCCCCGCCTTCCATGGCTTCATGCAAACGCGCGGCAACTTCCTGGCGCTTCACGGTACGCAGGTGTTCAAGCTCCTCTTGAAGCTTGTCATAACCCTCTTTGGTAAGGAAATTGGTTGGCATTCTATTGTCCTGCTAAATGAATTTTGCATCCCCTACCGAGATGCAATGATGAAAAAATTTCCGGTGACGTCATCCGGAAAACGGGCATAATATATCACGATTTAGAGGGTGTTTCAAGCCCCCAAAATTCCTATATGAAATCGTCTAGGCTTTTTCCCAAAAAGCTTGCCCACCAAATTTGAGGAAATGCTGATGAATCTGACCGCGCATGGCACGGTGATTTTTGAAAAGCATGGACATTTGGGATTCATACGCCAGAATCGCCTCTTTCCACGCTTTTAGTCCTGCCCTGCTTACCCGTTCGACCTTTTTCTTCATTCCGACTGTGCTCGGCTTTAGGTGCTCGGGAAAGTTGAACAAATATGGAATATCCGCTACATAATGAAGCGGGCGCTTCAACAATTCTGCTGCAAGCCGCACGGTGACATGGTCAATGTGTTTGCCAATGCCTAGTTGGCAGACCAGTTTATCGTCTGGTTTGAGGCGGGCGGAAATGGCAGCAGCGATCTGTGCTGGCAGGTAATTCTCTTGTTTCAGCGGCGGCGTATAAATATCCACATAGAGCCAGTTCCCCGCCTTATCCTGCCGGTAGATGCAATCTAAAAAGTTGAAATGCCTGGCCTTTGCTCCAAGAATGGCAGCGGAATTCTTATCTTCAACCCGGCGATCACTTACGACCTGCCGTGCAGAGTCCATGCCCCATTGAGCGTGGAGGTATTGAGCAAACGGCGAAAGCGCTTTTGTAGGCGGAAACCCACACATGATCGTCCATATTTCGACGGCATTACCCGCCTGAGTTTGGTCGTAGATCCAACCACCGGCGGAAAGGGAGGCATCATCAAGATGAGGGGAAAGATAGATCCAGCGCATTGCTATTTTTACCATAAAATAGCAATGTATCATTCCATTCACTGCCCTTACACTTGGATGCACGAGGTCCCATGAAAGAAAGACGAAAACAGGAACGCAAAAATCTTATAGCATACACTCAGGTCTTTGATCTGTATGGTGGAAATTTGCTTGGGTATCTTGGCGATCTAACCGCCTCAGGTGCGATGATCATCAGTGAAAAGCCAATGAAACCGGATACAGAGATCACGCTCGCGGTTGAGATTCCTGAGCTGCCGGATATAAAAGCCATTCGCATGAGTTTGGTTGCTCGTGTGGCATGGTGCCAGCAAGACCTCAGCCCGCAGTACTTCAACATTGGCTTCGAATTCAAAGAAGTTCCCTCGGATCAGAAAAAAGCTGATCGAGTCTATTATCCAAAATTATGAATTCCGGCGGGATGTACCCAAATACCCGACCCGTGGGGTGCCGCCAAAATAAAAAATGCCGCAAAGATGGCAGCCTGAAATGGCTGCCATCTTTTATGTTAAACTTCCGCCATGTTTTCTGCCAAGACCCTTATATTCACAGCTCCCGGAAACGTGGAAATCTTTGAAGCGCCGCTTCCTTCTTTGAAAGAGGATGAGGTTTTGGTAAAAACGGTCTGCTCTGCCATCAGCGCCGGGACGGAGATGCTGGTCTACCGCGGACAGTTTCCGCAATTGCAGGATGCGCATGATGCGGTCAGTAGCGAGTTGAAATATCCGCTGGCGTACGGGTATGCATGTGTAGGTGTGGTGCAAGAAGCAGGCAAACAAGTGGACAAGTCTTGGTTAGGCAAATATGTATTTGCTTTTCAACCACATACTTCAGCTTTCATTTCCCAGCCTTCCGCATTAATTCCCCTTCCTGCGGATCTCGCTCCTGAGAACGCCTGCTTTCTTCCGAATATGGAAACGGCGGTCAACCTGGTGCAAGACGGGGCGCCGATCCTTGGAGAACGTGTGATGGTTTTGGGGCAGGGTATGGTGGGCTTGTTGACAGCTTCGCTCTTGAATGAGTTTCCGCTTGAGAATTTAACCGTTGTAGACGGGATCGAACTAAGAAAAAATGCCATTCGAGTTGAAGGTCAAAGGACAAAGCTCAATAAACTTGCGCCTATCGACCTCCAACCCTCTACTCTAGACTCTTTCGACCTTGTCTTCGAGCTCACCGGCTCGCCTTCGGTTTTGAACACTGCCATTGAGCACACTGCCTTCAGCGGGCGCATTGTAATCGGTTCGTGGTATGGACAAAAACGTGCCGAGATCAATCTGGGTGGTTCATTCCATCGTTCACGCATTAAACTTATCTCTTCACAAGTCAGTTCCATTTCGCCAGAACTGAGCGGACGTTGGGATAAATCCCGTCGCTTCGAGGTGGCGTGGCAGGCGTTGGAACGCATTCAGCCTGCAAAGTGGATCACCCAGCGCTTCTCATTGGATGATGCAGCCAAGGCATACCAGTTGCTGGATGAAAATCCGCAAGAGACGCTACAGGTGGTCTTTGACTATGGAAAATAAAAAGATCTCAGGTGCGGCTTTTGCACAGAGTGCGCTTGGGAAATTCTTTCTTGGCGGGCTCCCCAGCATGGGTGGAATATTAACCATGCTGGTTTCTTTGGGCGTTCTCCCCTATATGGATCTGCATCCGAGTCGGATCGCCATTTTCAATGACCCACACACTTGGGAAGTTTTCGCAGTCGGAACCGTAATGCTAAGTTTTGGCATTGCCAACATTTTGCCGCCTCACATGAAAGTTCTTGGCAAGCTCAATATGTTTGTATTACTGTTCTCTTTCCTCGCAGTAGTGATCGGGATTTTGCTCAAAAAACTATCGCTATGAAATTCGATCGGTATATTCTTGAAGATTGTCATCAAGCCGCTGGCATTGTTCTCGTCATTGACGTGTTACGTGCGTTTTCCACTGCGGCATATGCCTTCTCGCGCGGCGCCAAAGAGATTCGACTGGTAAGCAGTGTGGATGAAGCCTTGAAATTAAAATCACAACTTATCAACGCGAAGGCAATGGGCGAAGTGAGTGGACTCCCACCGGAAGGCTTCGACTTCGGCAACTCCCCTACCCGCATCCTTGAACATGACCTGAACGGCATCACCCTCATTCAGCGCACTGGCGCAGGGACCCAGGGTGCTGTCCGCGCTGTGAACGCGAATGTGATGCTGGCAACCAGCTTTGTTGTGGCAAGAGCCACGATTGAATATGTCTTAAAATTAAAGCCTACAGAGATATCGTTTGTCATCACCGGTGGCTTGAAAAATGATGAAGATGTAGCTTGTGCTGATTATTTGGAGAAACAGTTTACTGGGCAGACAGTTGAGGCGCAGGATTTCGTCAAACGAGTACATGCCTCAAGAGATGCGCTTCAGCACATGGAAGAACATCCGCAATTTCCACATGCTGACCTCGCCCTCTGCACGCACATCGATGCTTTTGATTTTGCTATGCCTATTGAACGAAAAAACGGCTATTTAATTATGCAGGCAGTTAGACCTACAGCCTGACTTTTATTTTGGAGAAAACTATGTATTCACTTGGTGTACGTCGGGAATTCATTGCTCGTCACTTTTTGATCGGCGGAGATTGGGGACCGGAAAATTTCCCCAACTCGCATCACTACATCCTTGAGTTGGTTCTGGAAGGTAACGAACTCGACCAACATGGGTACCTTGTTGATATTGTGGATGTGGAAAAGCATCTTGATGAGATCGTAGATTATTACAAAGAACAAATGTTGAATGAAAAACCTGAATTTGCCGGGTTGAACCCATCCATTGAACATTTTGCACGGATACTCGCCACATCTTTAAATGAACGCATCAAGGCAAAGAACATTATCGGTGTAAAAGTAGTGTTGTGGGAACACGCCAATGCGTGGGCGGCATTTCAAGTAACTCGATAAATGAAAATCGGACTTGTCATTTACGGCTCGCTCGACACCCTCAGCGGCGGATATATGTATGACCGTATGTTGGTGGATCATCTCCGTGCGCAAGGCGACATGGTGGAGATCATCTCGCTGCCCTGGCGAAATTACGCTTCACACCTGACGGATAACCTCACCTTCAAGCTGCCCTCAGGTTTGGATATTCTGATCCAAGATGAACTGAATCACCCATCTCTGATATTTGCAAATCGACGCCCGCATCCCTACCCCATGATCAGCCTTGTCCATCATTTGCGTTGCTCGGAACAGCGCCCCAAATGGCAGAATGCTTTTTATCGCGTGGTGGAGAAAGAATATTTACAGGGTGTGGATGGATTCATCTTTAACTCCGAGACGACGAGAGAAGTAGTGCAAGGCGTCGTTGGGAATAACCTGCCTGATGTCGTTGCCTTCCCGCCAACAGATCGCTTTGGAGCGGCACTCAACGAACATGACATCATAGAAAGAAGTAAAGAGAAAGAACTACGCATCCTGTTCCTTGGCAATATCATCGAGCGGAAGGGATTGCATACTCTGCTAGAAGCTTTAACCCAATTACCAAATTCCAATTATCAACTAGATATTGTCGGATCACTCACCACCGAGCCAGCCTATGCCAAACAAATGCAAGACTTTGCCAGTGATAACGGACTATCACCCATTGTCACATTTCACGGCGCACTCAACAACCAACCTCTTGTTGATAAACTTCAGCAAGCCCATCTTCTTGTCGTACCATCCAGTTATGAAGGCTTTGGCATCGTCTACCTCGAAGGGATGGGCTTTGGTCTGCCTGCAATAGGCACCACCCTCGGCGCGGCAAGCGAAGTCATCGAAGATGGCAGGACCGGGTTTCTCATTCAGCCGGGAGACGCTCAACGTTTGACTGAAAAACTGCAGCTCCTGAACGAGAGGCGCGATCTGCTTCTGGAGATGAGCCTCGCAGCGCGGAGTCGCTATCAGCGTCAGCCCAAGTGGCATCAGACGGCAGGTCAGATCCGTGATTTCTTGCTTTCGTTTTTAAGATGAACGGCTGAAACTTCAGGGGGCAAACTCCGTATAATGAATACAATGATTTACACCTATCAGATCAATGGCATGCCCGTGCAAACGGGCGATGTCATTTGCACCATGAACGGCAAACCCGATATTTTGCCAGGCGAGTTTTGGCGAATGGTTGGTCGCCTCGTGCCGGGGGATGTTGACCACGTTGCCATCTATCTCGGACCCGACGGACGCTGTGCCGAGGCAGGCGCACGCGGGGTCATCACCTTTGATGTGCCGAATGGAAATTGGGATACCGAACGTATGGCACGCCAACGCGGACTCCTGTTCGACACCTTCTATGGAGTCGTTTCGCCGTTGGATGTGCTCGGTTATTCTGATGAAGATGAAGTCAACATGCGCATTACGATTGCAAAATATGTGCATGCACAAGTGGGCAAACCTTACAACCTCAATTTTTTCAACCCTGAAACCGAAGACGCCTTCTATTGCAGTCAGTTGATCTACAAAGCATATCAGTCCATCGGTATTGATATGAATACCGGTCTCGCCATGGAACAACTGCCCGGCACGAATCAGATCATCTATCCGCAGGAAATTTGGGAAGGCTTCTCCCATCGAAAACTAAGCCTGAACCCAAACGCAGTACTTGCATAGATCTCCCCATCAACGGGGAGATTTTTTTCGGGTATAGTTGCCGGCTATGAAACGCTTCACCGGAATTTTGCTCATCGGCATTTCTGCCGCTTCATTTGGGACGCTTGCCATCTTTGGGCGTTTTGCCTACGCCGACGGTATGGACACATTCACTGTCCTCTTCCTACGCTTTGGGCTTTCCGCCGCATTCATGACCTTTTTGTTGATCCTGCGCAAGGAGCCGTATCCACGCGGACGCATTCTCGCACAACTCATAGGCATGGGCGCGATCGGTTATGTGGGACAATCCTTTCTTTATATGACCGCAATCAAATATGCCTCCGCGGGTCTGGTGGCGTTGTTGCTGTACCTCTATCCATTCTTCGTCGCCGTGCTTTCCGTGATCTTCCTGCACGAAAAACTCACACGGACGAAGATCATCGCGCTCGTACTTGCATTGGTCGGAGCCGCACTCATCGTGGGACCCGTCAGCGGGCAGCTCATTGGCGCGGTCATGGCGATCGTGGCGGCACTGATCTATTCCATTTACATCATTATCGGCACAAATGTGATGAAACATGTCTCGCCGGTGCAATCGTCTGCGGTCATTTTTGCTTCGGCAGGAGCGGTATATGGCATGTTGACCTTCGTCAACGGAGCACACTTCCCCACCGGGGAGGCAGGCTGGCTTGCAGTTTTAGGCATCATTTTCATTTCCACCATCATTCCGGTAAACACTTTCCTCGCCGGGCTGGATCGGATCGGTCCGACCAATGCCGCCATGCTTTCGACCATTGAACCGATCGTCACTGTCCTGCTATCTACCTGGTTATTTGGCGACCAGCTTCTTCCCATCGTCCTCGTTGGTGGAGGATTGATCCTGACCGCTGTTGTGCTTTTGACACGCTCCGAATTGCAAACAAAAGAAATATAAAGGATATAATGATTTCAAAAGACATCCTCTAGATGTCTGTCACTTTCAGAAGGATTTTATGAATTTCTCTCAATTTCAGCTTGACCCTCGCCTCACGCAGGGAATTACCAAGGCAGGGTACGAATCCCCTACCCCCATTCAACAAGCCGCCATCCCCGCCGCTCTACGCGGACGGGACATTATCGGTACCGCACAGACAGGCACTGGCAAGACCGCTGCCTTTGTTCTGCCTATTTTGAACAAACTACTTGAAGGTCCGCGCCACACACCGCGCGCGCTCATCGTCACACCGACGCGTGAACTGGCAGAGCAGATCAACGATGTGATCAAAGTGCTATCCGCGGGGACAAAGCTCAGGAGTGTAACCATTTACGGCGGTGTTGGAGCGAACCCGCAGATCCAGGCATTGCGTAATGGCGCGGAGATCCTCGTCGCCTGCCCGGGTCGTCTGCTGGATCTCATCGCGCAGGGTCATGCCAAGATGGCAAACATTGAACTGCTCGTACTTGATGAAGCCGACAGAATGTTCGATATGGGCTTCCTTCCAGATGTGCGCCGCATCGTTAAAGCGGTGCCAGAAAAACGGCAGACAATGATGTTCTCTGCCACCTTCCCACCAGATGTGGAATTGCTCGCCCAGTTGGCACTCAAGCAGCCGCAAAAAATCTCGATGGGTATCATCAAACCTGCCCACACGGTTGCGCATGCCTTGTATCCGGTTCCACAGCATTTGAAAACCATGCTGTTGATCGAACTGCTCAAGCGCACCGACACAAATTCTGTGCTGGTCTTCACGCGCACCAAGCATCGCGCCCAACGCGTAGCCCAGCAGATCGAACGCGCCGGGTTCAAGGTCACCAGCCTGCACGGTGACCGTTCACAGGGGCAGCGCCAAGCCGCGCTCAAAGGATTCAAAAGCGGTCATCATGACATCATGGTTGCCACGGATATTGCCGCACGCGGGCTTGATATCGAAACCGTTTCGCACGTCATCAACTACGACATGCCCGATACCGCCGATGCATATATTCACCGCATCGGTCGCACCGGGCGAGCACAACGCACCGGGGATGCCTTCACCTTGGTAACCGATGAAGATAAGGATATGATCCGCACGCTCGAACGCATCATGGGCACTGAACTGAAACGTGAAACGCTGGATGGGTTCGACTATAAGGCTCCCGCTCCGCCGCGCTCTGATTCTGGCGGCAGAGGCAGAGGCGGTCCACGCGGCGATGGGCACCGTCCGCCCAAGCCAGCCCCCACCCCAAAGAGTTATGGCAGGAATCGACTGGCACCACGTAAAAAATAAGAATCAAAAAGAGCCGGATGCTTTCGCATCCGGCTCTTTTTTTGTTGACTTAGCTCAGAACGGTAACGTTGCTGGCCTGAGGACCCTTGGGTCCTTTTTCAACGGTGAACTCGACCTTCTGGCCTTCCTGAAGGTTACGGTAGCCGTCACCCTGGATGGCGGAGAAGTGGACGAACACGTCCGCTCCACCTTCGCGTTCGATAAAGCCGAAGCCCTTATCGCCGTTGAACCACTTTACTGTTCCAATAATTCTGTCAGACATTTTTTGCCTCCTATGGCAATTGAGATTTTATAGGCAAATCTGTTTGTTCCATCGGAGGACAAAACAAAACAGCCCACAGTAAAAACTGTGAGCTGTTGATGTTCTTCAAACCAACGTAACCTACCGTTTTCCTATCTGGCCTCAACAATAACACACGAACTCATAAACGTCAATCAAAATATGACGGCAAATATTGAGAGTATAATCTCTACCCTATGAACTTTTTAATTACCGGAGCCGCGGGATTCCTCGGCTCTTCGCTTGCAAATCACCTTGCCCGTGAGGGACATCAGGTACGCGGATTGGACGACCTCTCCACCGGCGACCCCAAAGTACTGGCTCCTGATGTTCACTTTACCCGCGGGGATGTAAGCGACCGCCCCAAACTGTGGACTCTTCTGCAAGATGTGGATGTGGTCTACCACGTTGCGGCTCGGGTCTCGGTACAAGAGTCGATCCTGTACCCACGCGATTACAACGCCGTCAACGTAGGCGGAACCGTTGCATTAATGGAAGCCATGCGGGATGTTGGTGTGAAGCGTGTTGTGTTGGCGTCATCCGGCGCGGTTTATGGCGACATGATCGATGGCAGCCTAAAAGAAACAGACATCCCCAATCCACGTTCTCCCTATGCGGTTTCAAAACTTTCTGCTGAATATTACGTCCGCACAATCGGGAATTTGTGGAACATCGAAACTGTCAGTTTACGTATCTTCAATGCCTATGGACCAGGGCAGCATCTGCCGCCATCCCACCCTCCTGTTGTCCCCCACTATTTGCGGCAGGCGCTGCGCGGCGGCACATTGGTTGCACACGGCGATGGAAACCAGACCCGCGATTACATCTACGTGGACGATGTGGTCAGCGCCATGGTTGCTTCAGCGACAGCACCAAACATAAACGGGAAAGTTATCAATGTCGGTTCTGGGGTGGAAACCTCGGTACAGGACTTGGTCAACACCGTCCTGACCGTAACGGGAAGCAAAGCGAATGTGGTTTATAACAACCAAACCTCCGGCGGCGTTTCACGCATGAAAGCAGACTTGACCGTGGCAAAAGAAAAATTACGCTTTACCCCGTCCATTCAGTTGGAAGAGGGTTTGAGATTAACGCTTCAACGAGACACCAGATTTAAGTGATTAAACACAAAGTTTAAAATCTCGACCATCGTGAGCTTGGCGTCCTTTGTGGCAAAAATGATTCTCCCCCGTAAATTCTACAACCGTCCCACCCTAACTGTTGCTCGTGAATTACTTGGCGCGCGTTTGGTTCATATTTCAAACGGCATAAAATTAGTCGGTTTGATCTCTGAGACGGAAGCCTATTTCGGGTTCGATGACCTTGCCAGCCACGCCAAAGCCGGGCGGACGATCCGCACCGACCCGATGTTTGGTCTGCCGGGGCATGCCTATGTGTACTTCACCTATGGCAATCATTGGATGTTAAATGCTGTTACCGAGAAGGAAGGCTTTCCTGCGGCGGTGCTGATCCGCGCGATTCAGCCGCTCGAAGGCGTGGAGGTGATGATGAATCGCCGTCAGGGACGGGATACGTTTGGTCCCGGCAAGCTGACTCAGGCGCTGGGAATCACCAAGAGCCAGAACTATGCCGATTTAACGGAATCAAGCTCAGGTTTATGGATCGAGGCGGGGGTTAAAGTCCCCGAAAAGAGCGTGACGATTGGCGCACGGGTGGGTTTAAATAAAACACCAGAACCTTGGCTATCAAAGCCTTGGAGATTCTTAGTCAAAGAGCCGATACTCAAATAAGGGTATCCAAAACCGAATTATCGAGGAGAGAGTTATGGGATTACTTGAAGGAAAAAACGCGCTGGTCTTTGGGCTGGCAAATGACAAGTCGATTGCCTGGGGCATCATTCAAGCCTTTTTGCGCGAGGGCGCGAACATCGGCATTAGTTATGCCGGTGAGATCATGGAAAAGCGCGTAAAACCTTTGGCTGAAAAAATCAATTGCCAGTGGGTCGAAGAATGCGATGTGACCAAGGACGATCAGATCGAAGCCGTTGTGAAGAAAGCCGAAAAACATTTTGGCAAGATCGACATTCTCGTCCATTCGATTGCTTATGCCGGGCGCGATGAATTGAGCAAACCCTATCATCAGACCAGCCGTGAAGGCTTTCGTGTGGCGATGGATATTTCGGTCTTCTCCTTCGTGGCGTTGACGAATGCCTTCCTGCCCATTATGAATGATGGCGGCTCGATCCTGTGCCTCACGTATGGGTCAGGCGCTGTGAAGGTTGCCCCACACTACAATGTGATGGGCGTTGCCAAAGCTGCATTGGAATCATCCACACGCTATCTGGCGTATGACCTCGGTCCGCGAAAGATCCGCGTCAATGCCATTTCAGCAGGCGCGATCCGCACCCTTGCGGCGGCGGGCGTGGGCGGTTTCCGCGATATGTACAAACACTTTGCAGATAAATCTCCCATGCGCGAGAACGTCACCATTGAAGATGTCGGCGATGCAGCGGTCTTCCTCGCTTCGGATCTGTCGAAGCGCATTACCGGCGAGATTATGTATGTAGACTCGGGTTTCAACATCATGGGCGTGCAAATGGTGGAAGAAAAAGGCGAGTAATTCATAGGGGCGGGCTTCACGTCCGCCCCTTTTTGTTTTAACGGTAAAATTAGGTACTTATCCTATCTTGGGCGTTGGACAAATGAAAATTCAGATCGAACCGCACACATTACAACGGCTAAGAACGCCTGCGTCCCCCCGGGGGTTTTTTCTTTCGGGGGGCCCGTCTCGGGCGCCTGGCACGTGGAAGAAAATGATACGATTATCACCGTAACTGTGTACGTCTTTTACGGAGAATGGAAAGATTGAAATGCAGATAATTTATAACCCGAAATCGCTTTTATATTCTGTGCGGGACACTGGGGGAAGAACACATTGGTAAGAGACTGGACGCCTGCACGCCTTAATCTGAAAGATATCTTTCCGGTTGAATATCAGGTTTCCATGGGAGCAAGTGCTTAATGTTCAAACGCAATCCTACTCCCGCTGAAACCGTACAACCCGTCCAAGCTGTCGAGCGCATCACTTCGGTGCTGGGCTCAGGCGTGATCTGGCACGGGTCCATCAACGGCTCCGGTGGCGTGCGCATCGAAGGCGCATTCGAAGGCGAAATCGCCCTGCGCGGCATGCTCGTGGTCGGCGAGACCGGGCGCGTCACCTGCCAAAACGTGCGCGCCAACACTGTTATTGTCGCCGGTGCGGTGCGAGGGAACATCACCACCCAAAAGCTGGAAATCCGCGCTACGGGGCGTGTGTGGGGCGACGTGGTCACCACTGCCTTCGTGACCGAGGAAGGTGCGTTCCTGCGCGGTCAGATTCGGATGGAAGAATCGGTCGACCTTAATCTCGAGCCGGCTCCTGAAGCCACGCCTTCGGAAGCCGCCCAAGCCGAAGTCATCGCGCAGACGCCGATTCAGATACCCGAACCAGTCCCCGCCCCGGCATCCACCCCTGTAAATACCCAACGCCTACCACGCAAAAAGAAATCGGAAGAATCATAAACTCACCCCTGCCCCTCTCCGATAAGGAGGGGGGAATTTGTATATGAAATACACCTCTCTCTCCATCCAAACCCAACGTGAATTCCCCAACAACGCCCGGACTCAAGGCTTCGGCTGGCTCGTCCGTGCCGGATACATCACCCGTGACAATCAACTCCTGCCGCTAGGCGAACAGATGATTGCTCGATTGAAAAAATGCGACATTAATTCGCTGGGATTGTCTCTTCAGAAAAATGAAAGCGATGTTTACTTTCTGCTTTCCACTGGAAATGTAGAACTCGCCCACTGCCCATCTTGTCAGTACACAGAGCGGCTTGAGCTGGCTCAGTTCAAAAAGACCGCCCTGCCGCGAGAAGAGGAACGTCCGCTTGAAAAAATATCCACGCCTGATTGCAATACTATTGAGGCGTTGGCAGCTTTGCTAAATATCCCCAAAGAAAAGACCGCCAAAGCCTTGATGTTCGTCCGCAAGGCAGATAACAAATTCATCTTCATCGCCGTGCGCGGAGATATGCAACTGAGCGAAGCGAAGCTGAGAAAATTCGTCGGCGAGGTGGCGCTGGCAGATGTAGAATCCATTTCAAAGTCCGGGGCTGCCGCGGGGTATGCATCGCCCATTGGCTTAAGGGATGCGCTCATCCTCGTCGATGACTTGATCCCCGAATCGCAAAACCTCGTGGCAGGCGCGAATGAGGCTGGCTATCACTTATTGAACACGAACTATCCGCGCGATTATGCAGCGGAGATGGTTGCTGATCTGGTGCAAGCTAAAGCTGGCGATGGCTGCCCTAAGTGCGGAAATCCATTAGAGGTTTCATCTGCTATACAAATTGCATCGGGAAGTGAAGTTGATTTTGAGAACCTAATGCTTTCCCTTGCAGAAACTAATCACGATGACAAAGGCTTGACCCTGCCCAACTCTGCCGCCCCCTTTGATGTGTACCTGATGCACGTCCCCGGCAAGACGATGGACACAAAAGCCAAAGCCGAAGAAATTTATAACGCGTTACAAAACGCAGGCACTTCGGTCTTGTTCGACGATCGCGATGAGCGTGCCGGAGTTAAATTCAATGATGCCGACCTGATCGGCTGTCCCGTGCGTCTGACTGTCGGCGAAAAAGGGCTGCAAAATGGAATGGTAGAATTAAAGCGCCGTACATCCAGTGAAAACGGTGCTTTACCGGTTGATAGTCTTTTAAATTCAGAAAACATTGATTTACTAATAAAAAAATAAAGAGGTGACATATGAATAATAAAACCCCATCGTTCAAAAATCTTTATTCTACTGACTATAATATCCAATCGTCTGTCAAAATGATCGTTGGCTCTTTGCTTTTTCAAGTGATTTCTTACTATGGGTTTGAACAGCAGATCGTTCCTCTTTTGGTTGCCATTCTTGCTGCTCTAACTGTGATCGGGATTATCTGGTTTGTGACCCGCTACAACCTCATCATGTCCACCTTCCGCGATGGAATAACCGTCACCGGAAAAATACTCGACCTTGAAACGGTCACTGCAAGCAGCGGCAAAAACAATCGTCGCCGTTACACCTATTATGGAAAATTTACCTACACCGTGCAGGGACAGCCGCACGAGATCCGCATGCGCATTGCAGATAACCCGCATTTAATGGGACTCAAGGAAGAGGAAGATATTGAGTTGGTCTTGCGCGAAGAAAAACCAAAAACTGTCTTCATCAAAATGCTGTACCTTTCATGAACACTGGCTTGTTCCCACCACCCAAGCAGCGTGGACTCCTCATCCACGGCATCATCCTCCTTACACTAAGTGTGGTGGTCGTGGTGGGATTCATCCAACTCACCTCAGCTGATGTAGGCCCCGCCTTCCTTATCTGGCTGCTGGTCTCGCTGGCAGCGTTTGTACCGATTCCATTTTTTGCCTATCGCATCTTTGCCCTGTATCGCGGAAGTTATGAGATCGACCGTGACAGTCTCGCCATCCGCTGGGGGTTGCGTGTGGAAGACATCCCTCTCTCTGAAATTGAATGGATGCGTCCTGCCGAAGACTTGACCCACCCGCTCACCCTGCCAGCAATGCCGCTGCCTGGTGCATTGCTTGGGCTGCGACGCCACCCCGATCTTGGCGTGGTAGAGTTCATTGCAGCAGACCCCAAAAAACTTTTACTCATTGCCACCGCCAAACGTGTTTTTGTCATTTCACCCGAAAATCCTGCCGGATTGACCCAAACCTTCGCCCGAGCCACCGAATTGGGCAGCCTTGCTCCAACAGAAGCAAAATCGGTCTATCCCTCATTTATTGTTTCGCAGGCATGGGAAAGCGGCATGGCGCGTTACTTGTGGCTCTCGGCACTCTTTTTGAACATTGGGTTGTTCGTCTGGTCCAGCCTTATCATTCCCACCACTCCAGAAGTCGCACTTGCTGTTCAAGCTTCAGAAAGCACATTTCAAACTGTGCCTTCCTCACAACTTATGATCTTTCCGGTTGCAAGTCTTTTGCTCGCCGTTGCAGGCTGGATCGCAGGTCTTTACTTCTATCGCTGGGACCGTGAACGTACGCTCGCCTTCATTATTTGGGGTTCAAGCACAATCACCAGCCTGCTGTTCCTTTTAGCAGTTCTGTTCATCATCACCACACCCGTGTAAGATACATCGAAGGTCGAAAGTCAAAAGTCCGACTTCCAATCCCTGCCCTTCGATTTTTTGACTTTCACCTCCCCATGCAACTTCTCCTTGGTTTTCTCCTCGCCCTTCTGATTGCCTTCCTCGCATACAAAGCCCACAGCCTTAACAAAAGCGGAGCCGTCGCCGCCGCCTTCACTGGAACGATCATCTTCGGAGTTGGCGGTTTATCGTGGGCGATTCTATTGCTCACTTTTTTTATTACCTCCTCTGCATTGAGTCGCGCCTTCAAAAAACGCAAAGCCAAACTCGAAGAGAAATTCTCCAAAGGGCACGAACGTGACGCCGGTCAGGTCTTTGGTAATGGCGGTATTGCCACCTTCTTTGCTGCCCTGCATTATTTCTACCCCAACGAACCCTGGGTATGGGTTGGCTTCGCCGCTTCTCTCGCCGCCGTCAACGCCGATACTTGGGCAACCGAACTCGGCGTATTGAATCCCAACCCTCCGCGCATGATCACCAACTTAACCAAAGTCGTGGAAAAAGGCACCTCAGGCGGAATCTCATTAATCGGCACACTCGCCTCGTTGACAGGGTCTGCCCTCATCGGCATTCTCGCCGCCTCCCTCTACGGGACGGCTGATCCAGTTTCTGTCTTCTTTATCGTCACCCTTGGCGGACTCGCCGGTTCCCTGTTCGACTCATTACTCGGCGGAACCGTCCAAGCCATGTACTTCTGCCCCACCGACCAAAAAGAGACCGAGAAACATCCCCTGCACACCTGCGGCACAGAAACGGTTCACATCCGCGGCTGGACGTGGCTGGATAATGATCTGGTCAATTTTTCCTGCGGCGCGTTTGGGGTGGTCGTGGCATTAATAATAGCCATGCTATAATCAAGTTCAATCATGAAAATTGCAGTTGATACTTCTGCCATTATTGCGGTCATTGCTGACGAGCCTGAACGGGCGAAGTTAATAGAGTTAACAAAAAATTCTTCCATCGTTGTACCGCCTTCCATCAAATGGGAAGTTGGAAATGCCTTTTCCGCGATGATGAAGCGTTCAAGAGTGGAGCTTGAACAAGCCATCGAAGCCATTAAGATTTATCAGGAAATTTCAATGGAAGTAGTTGAGATAGACCTCACAGACGCGATGCGGCTCGCAGGGAAATATAACATTTACGCTTATGACGCCTATATCCTGCAATGTGCCATCGAAAATCAAGTTCCGCTCATTACACTTGACAAGGAACTGGCAATCGTTGCCCAAAAAGAAGGCGTTCAAGTTATAGAGGTGTAAAAATGATGATATACACATCTGCAGAAATACAAAAAAAGTTTCCCGAATTACTACAAAAAGCTTTACGAGAAGGTCAAATCCGTTTCATGACCAAAGACGGTCAGGTTTTCACCATCAGCCCGGTAATGCCTATTAAAGATTCTCCTTTTGAAGTTCGCAGTATCAAACTGAACATTACAAGGTCAGACATTCTGGAAGCCATTCGAGAAAGTAGAACAAGATACTCTTAATGCAAAAGCCCTGACAATTCAACCAGTCAGGGCTTTTTTGAAAAGGACATTCATCATGCCATCATCAAAGCCCATTCTCGTCACCGGCGCGAGCAGTTTCGTTGCCATTCACACCATCATCCAATTACTCGAAAAAGGCTACTCTGTGCGCGGAACGATCCGTTCACTTTCGAAAGAAACGGAAGTCCGCGAGGCGGTTGCGAGATTCGTGCAAGCGAATGACCGGCTGGAGTTCAAAGCCGCGGACTTGGAACAGGATGCAGGCTGGGATGAGGCGCTGCACGGCGTCGAATCCGTTCTACATGTCGCGTCGCCTTTTCCCTTGTATGAGCCCAAGCATGAAGATGAACTTATCATCCCTGCCGTACAAGGGACGCTGCGAGTCTTACGTGCGGCGCACAAAGCGGGCGTGAAGCGTGTGGTGCAAGTCTCATCGGTGGCTGCCATTTCATCAGGATACAAAGATAAATTTAGAACCTTCACCGAAGAAGATTGGTCGATCATTGAAAATGAGATCGGCGCGTATGCCAAAAGTAAAACCCTCGCTGAGCGTGCCGCATGGGACTTCATCAACGGCGCAGAGAATACCAACGGCATGGAACTGGTCGCCATCAACCCGCCGCTGATCCTGGGACCGGTGCCGAACAAGAACTTCCGCACCTCAGTGGAATTGATCCGCACGTACATGCTTGGGCAAGTCCCCGGTGTGGGGCGCATCAAAATGGGACTGGTGGATGTGCGTGATGTAGCGTCTGCTATTATTCTCGGCATGACCACGCCCGAAGCTGCCGGGCAACGCTTTCTCTGTTCTGGAGGCATGTTCTGGTTGAAAGATATTGCTGGCATCTTGCACGCCGAATTCTCCGGGCGCGGATATAAAATCCCAACCTTTGAATTCCCAAGTTGGATGGTGCGCCTTTTAGGTCTGTTCGATAAAAAGATTGCGCGTGTCACCGAAGAACTGGATCGTGACTGCGAACAATCCAACGAGAAAGCAAGGCGCATCCTCAAATGGACACCTCGTTCCGGCAAAGAAGCCATCATTTCCATGGCAAATAGTTTGATCGAACACGGCTTTGTATAACACTGTAGGGGCGACCCTCCCAGCGAGAGCAAGTTACATAGCTCAACCTGACGGGTCGCCCCTACGTACGTCATAATAAAAAAGGATCAACATGAACTACCTCCCTTCCACCTCTCGTTATCAATCCATGCAATACCGCCGCTCAGGGCGCAGCGGACTGAAACTCCCTGCTGTATCACTCGGCTTGTGGCACAATTTCGGCGGCGTGGACGTGTACGAAAACAGTCGTGCCATGGTGTTACGCGCCTTCGACCTCGGCATCACGCATTTTGACCTCGCCAATAACTATGGTCCGCCTCCTGGCTCGGCGGAAGAAACCTTTGGGCAAATCATGGCAAAAGATTTACGCCCCTATCGCGATGAACTTGTGATCTCGTCCAAAGCGGGCTATTACATGTGGGAAGGTCCTTACGGCGAATGGGGCTCGCGCAAATATCTCATCTCCAGCCTTGACCAAAGCCTCAAACGTATGGGACTTGAGTATGTTGACATCTTTTATCATCACCGACCCGACCCGGACACTCCGCTCGAAGAGACGATGCAGGCACTTGATTATGCCGTCCGCAGCGGACGGGCACTCTACGTCGCCATTTCGAACTATCCCGCCGATAAGGCACGCGAAGCCTCGCAAATCCTAAAATCTTTAGGAACGCCATGTCTTATTCATCAACCCAAGTACAGCATGTTTGAACGTTGGGTGGAAGATGGGTTATTACAAACATTGAAGGAAGAAGGCATTGGCTGTATTTCCTTCTCCCCGCTGGCGCAAGGCTTGCTAACCGATAGATACCTCGGTGGCATTCCCGAAGGCTCACGTGCTTCCAAAGCGCATGGCTTCCTCAAACCGGCTCACATCACCGATGACAAGATCACCAAGGTGCAAAAGCTCAATACCATCGCCCAGCAGCGCGGACAAACCCTCGCGCAAATGGCATTGGCATGGGTACTGCGTCACGAAACGATGACCTCCGTGCTGATCGGGGCAAGCAAGGTCAGTCAGATCGAAGATGCAGTTGGGATGTTGAGTAAGGTTGAATTTTCAAGCGATGAGTTGCAACAAATCGAAAATATTTTGAAATAAACAAAAGACCTCCGAGGTTTTGAAAACCTCGGAGGTCTGCATTTAAGAATCATCCTCGCCAGATCTTGAAATCTTTCAAACTCGAACCGCCTAAAAATTCACGGACGATGGAGTTGGCGGGGATCAAACTCACATCCAAGGGCAGGAACCAATCGAGAAAGGCAAGCAGCCTGCGGGCTTCGATGTATTCAGGCACATTGTGCGGCACCTGTCGCAGCAACGGTTCGGCGGCGTTCTTAAGTGCAGCCAGTTCATAAACCAACGCTGAGTTAAACATCACATCTGCATTTTCTTGATACGGGAAGATATGCCGCTTCTCGCCGCGCCGCACCGACTCCCAGCGTGAGATGGTGGCTTGTGCAGAATATCCACGTTCACGCGCGTCGCGTACGATGCGGCGGATAAGGCGCGTGTCTGTAGTGGAGACGCGGTTGTGGCGGTCTAGGTTGAGTTGGGTCAAGGCGGAGACATAAAGCCGAAACGCTGAATCAGCCCAATGGTCGGGGATGAGGCGGGGGTTTAATCCATGGATGCCTTCGAGGATGAGCGGTTGTCCGTCGCGCAGCTTGACCACATCCCCATCTTCGCTTCGCCCGGTCTTGAAGTTGAATCGCGGGAGTTGAACTTCTTCGCCGCTGACAAGTTTTTCAATGTCATCTGCGAGGCGCTTGAGATTAAGCGCTTCGATGGCTTCGAAATCATGTTCGCCATTTTCGTCACGCGGAGATTTTTCGCGGTCAATAAAATAATGATCCAACTCAAGCGGATACGGCGAGATGCCGCGCGCCAGCAATTGCACGGCAAGGCGGCGGGACGATGTGGTCTTGCCAGACGATGATGGACCGGCAATCAAGATGATGCGTGAATTTTTTTCTGCGATATGTTGGGCGGTGTCGGCAATGCCTTGCTCATGCAAGGCTTCAGAGACGAGCACGATCTCATCGGCACGCCCCGACTCGATAGCTTCGTTCAATGCGCCAACACTATCGATATGCAGCGTTTCGAGCCAATCACCATATTGACGAAAGGTTCGGATCAATTTTGGATAATCACCCAACGGCTCAAGGGTGGTCGGCGCATTCCGGCGCGGATATTGCAGGATGAAGCCGCCATTGACCTTCTTCAACGCGAACCATTTGAGATAACCCGTGGAAGGGGTCATGTAGCCATGCATATAATCCATGAGACCGTTGAAGGCATAAAGGGTCAGGTATTCCTTGCGGCGATACTTGAGCAGGCGCAATTTATCTTCTTGCCCACGCTGGGTGAAGTAATCGACAGCTTCTTGAATGGGAACTTCGCGGCGTTCGAAGGCATGGTCTTCGGCGACCAGTTTGCGCATTTGTTTTTCGAGCGTATCCAGCTCGGCTTGCGAAAGAGCACTGCGACCTTTGACCTCACAATAAAATCCGCCCGACGAAACGGAATGATCAATATTCAAATAGCCGTCAGGAAAAATCTGCGAGAAGGCGATCTCCAACAGGAAGATGACTGAACGGCGATAAATGCGAGCACCATCGGCGCTGTCCATAGTGATAGGTGTGCAGGTGGATTCAGACTTGATGGGATAGGTCAGTTCGTGGATCTCGTTGTTGATGATCGCTGCCACGATAGGCGCGGTGAAACTATCTTTGATCTGCGCAAGGAACTCACCCACCTGCGTGCCGCGCGGACCGGTTAATGTTTTGCCATTCGGCAGATGTACTTCGACGTTCGGGTTGGGTGGGGTGATGTGGATGGACATTGGACGACAGACGATGGACTATGGACGATAAGCCATTATGGTCAATGGTCCATCGTCCATGGTCAAATTATTACTTCAACTTCTTTAACAATTCCTCTGGCTTCCCAGCGAATTCTTCAAGCGGAATCTCTTTATTTGTTAGCGCAAGCAAGGTTTCGGTGAGAACCTGATTAACAGGCGTTGGAATGCCGCGTGCCTTTCCCTCGCGGACTACTGCCCCGTGAAGGAATTCCACTTCGCTTTGCGGACGACCGGAGTACAAGTCAATGTGAAAGGACGGCATCTTGGCGCCACGTCCGCTGCCTGCGGCTTTGGAGAGGAACGGTTTGGAAAGCCAAAGCGGGAGCTTTGTGGCAAGCGCCAGTAATTTCACCGGCGTTCCAGGCAGATCGGTCACTTCGAGATTCATGGACTTCATCACAGCCAGGCATTCCTTGAGCATGTCTATTTCAAGTTTGTATAAACGTTTATCCGCGAAGACCTGCGCGGCGGTCAGATTAAGAATGGCAGATGTGGGGTTGGATACCAAATTAGTGAGCATCTTCGACCATTTCATGCCCAAGGCATCGGGATACAGGCGGCACTTGAGATAGGCTTTATCCAAGGCGGCGACTAGCTTCTCCGAAAGCGGATGCCCCGCCGCCACACCCACGCCGCGCAACTTTTCGAGGACAATGTCGCCGGGTCCGCGCCTGCCGATGGCAGTGGTGACGGTACCATATACGACCTTATCCGCGCCAAGGGCACGAGCAATGGAAGGTTCGTTCTCAACGCCATTGGAAAGGCAGAGCAGAGGCGGCAGCTTATCAGCGTAAGGCTTAAAACCTTCCATGGCAGAGACAGTATCGAAGGATTTCAAAGCAAAAATGCCTGCATCAAAGGGTCCGAATTTCAAGGCTTCTTCCAATGAGGGCGCGATCACAAAAGCGCGAGGGGCAACCAAGTGCGCATCTTTGGTCTTGCGGCGTTCATCGATCGTTAGGTCAAGGCGCAAGCCTTTGGCGCGCAATTCCTCCACCATCTTCGGCTGTTCCACAAAAACAACCTGATAGCCTGCCAGCGCCAGCGAACCGCCAATATAGGTACCGATCGCGCCTGCGCCAAAGACAAGGAATTTAAGTTCAGAAGATTGTGAAGAAGGGAGGGTCATATTTAATTTTGATTCCAAGGTTAAGATTAATTTATATCGTAGTAATAAGTATCTTTATGCATCACTCGGCATCTGGCCAGTGGGCATGGTCATTGAGCTTATCCACCGCCCAACGATGCTGGTTTGGGAAGTATAGCAACTGGGCAAATGCAGTATTGCCAAAACGAAACCGGACTCCGGCATTGTTTGCCTGCGGCATGATGCCCATCACAGCATGCATGAGCTGGTTTAACATACCACCATGCGAGACGATCAAATAACGTGCAGGCTCGCGTTTGAGCAAGTCATGCAATGCCTGCCCCGCCCGCAGGAACAGTTCCCAATCTCCTTCGCCGTCATTGCCTACTGAGTCGTAGGGCGTGGTGAAATCAGGATGGGTAAAATTCTGGCGCACTTCATGTTGGGTCAGCCCGGCAAAGGCACCATTATCGCGCTCCAACCAAAGCGGCTCGAACTCCACGTTCAAACCAAGTTTGGAAGCAATGATCTCCGCCGTCTCACGCGCCCGCGAAAGCGGACTGGATATGACATAGTCGAACCTTATTTTCTCGCGCTTCCAGCGATCTGCCAGCGCCTGCGCCTGAGATCGCCCACGGTCGGTGAGTGGGAAGTCTGCCTGTCCCTGCCAGCGCGATTCGGCATTCCCCACCGATTCACCGTGCCGAAGGAACGTAACCACAAAGAATTTAGGCTTGTTATTCTCTATCATCAGGTGACTTCCCCTTTATAAGATAGATCGGACGACGCTTGACTTCCTGAAAGATATAGCCGACATACACGCCGATAAACCCAAGCAGGATCATAATGATGCCGCTGGCGATCAGCATAACACCCATAAGTGAACTCCATCCTGGCTCCACTCGTTGGGTATTGCCCGTCACCCACAAAGACAACACATACACAAGCTGCACACCCGCAAGGACAAAGAACGCGAAACCGGCACTCAAACCGATGTACAACGGCGCCAGCGAGAAAGAGAAAATGGCATCCGAAGCAAGCCGTACCATTTTACTGAGCGAATATTTCGATCTGCCTGCAATACGTTCGGGTTCGTGATACGGCAGAATGACGCTGTTGTAGCCCATCCATGAGATCATGCCGCGCAGAAAGCGGTGATATTCGTGCATCGAACGCACACCATTCAAGGCATTGCGGGAAAGAGCACGAAAGTCCGCGGCGCCCTGCAAAACCTGTGTACCGCTGATGCGATTAATAAGCCAATAGAAAAAATTAGAAGTGACCTTCTTGAAGGATGCAGCACGGTCTTCTTCGATGCGCTGTCCTTGTACGATGTCGTAACCTTGTTCGATCAAACTGATCATTTTGGGGATCAATTCCGCAGGGTGCTGCCCATCGCCGTCCATCGAAATCATCACATCGCCCTGTGAGGCGTCCATGCCAGCCGTCAGTGCTGCCTGGTGCCCAAAGTTGCGGCTAAGCTGGAGCAGGGTCACTCTTGGGTCGTTCGCAGAGATGCCGCGAAGTGTATCCTCTGTCCCGTCGCTTGAGCCGTCGTCCACATAGATGAATCGAAAATCGTATGGCAGCGCATCCACCACCTGGCGGACGTCCGCATACGTTTGTACAAGCGCTTCTGCTTCGTTATATACGGGAATGACGAGGTCTATTTGGAGTTTGGATTTTCGCCGTGGAGACATCTACAAGATTCTACCACGCGGCTCACAACCGAACCCGGTGCCTGTCTGCCAACAACCGAAGCGTTCTCTCCGCCTCAGCATTTTTCCGCTCAAGGCTCCAACCGAAGGCATCTGCCAGCAGATCGGCGCATTCGAGCACGGCTTCGCGTGAAAGTTTGCCAAGCATGGCGAGCATGGTACGGCGCAAAAGCAGATCGTCAAGATGTTCCACGCGCTCATACTGCGCAAGGAAGAGGATCTCGCGTTTCGAATAATTCGGCAGGGAGATCAATGGAGCATCGGTAGATAGTTTCATGAACTCGGCAATGGTTTCAGCGCGCGTACCGTATCGGTCAAACAGAGTTTCAAGGCGTTCATGTGAAAGCCCCGTCCACGCGGCAAGACCGTTGATGTATTTTGCGCAGTCTTCACTTGTGCGCGGATAATTACGCCCGCCACCCACAGGCAGGTCGCCTGTGCCTTTATTGCGAGCTATGCCAAGGAATTGCAGCGCCTTATCTGCCACTTCTTCCGAGAAGGCGCGGAAGGAGGTCCACTTGCCGCCGACCAAAGAATAGACCGGGAAGAGCAGATTCGTCCAATCGCCGCTCAGCACTTCGATGTGATGGTCGCGGCTATATTGCCCAGTGGTTTTCGCCACACTATTTGCCAAAGGACGCACACCTGAAAATGCAAAGACCACATGCTCGCGGGTCACTTTGATGGTCGGGAAAACACGCGCAGTCAGTTCGAGGAAGTAATCCACTTCTTCATCCGTGCAGTTGGCATCATCGGGGTGATCGATCTTGATATCAGAGGTACCGATCAACACACGGTCTTGCATCGGGAAGATCAGCACAATGCGCCCATCTTTATTCTCAAAGAAAAATTCGTTGTCGCCAATGGCAGCACGTAATTCGGGGTGCTTCAGGACGAGGTGTGAACCCTTCGTACCACCAATGAACTTGGTGGTCACACCCAGGCTGTGATTGGCAAAGTCGATCCACGGACCAGCAGCATTGATGACCAGCTTCGGTTCAAGTTCAACCGTTTCATCGGTCAACTCATCTCGCAGAATGACCGACTTACCGGAACCACCCACGAGGCTGACGTAATTCAACGCACGGGCGTTCGTATTTTCGGCTTCTGCATCCAGCATGATCTCAAGTGCAAGGCGCTCGGGGTTGGAGATCAGCCCATCATAATAGACCGCTGTGTTGACGATCTCAGGATTCAACTTGTTCCACTTGGAAAGCGACTCGGCACGGGAATAGAACTTGTGGCGCGGCACCGTGCGTTGACTACCAGTGTAGGCATCGTACATCATCAACCCTAGCTTGATAATGACCGAGCCGCGTTCGGAAGGTTTATCGAGCCAGCCCAGGAATTTAAGCGGCGCGTTCAAGAGACCTGAGAGATATTTAAACATCGGAATCGTCGTCGGCAACGGCTTGACGATATGTGGCGCATTCTGGATCATGCGGTTGCGTTCTTTCACCGCCTCACGCACCAGACGAAACTCACCATTCTCAAGATAGCGAATGCCACCGTGTGCCATATGTGAAGATGCTGCACTCGCGCCGGAACAGAAATCTCCCCTATCGATAAGCAGAACGTCAACGCCATTCAATGCCAGGTCGCGGAAGGTGCCAATTCCATTGATGCCTGCGCCCACAATGAGCACAGAAACTTGCGGATTCTTTTTTAGCTGTGAAAGAATTTCAGAACGATTCATCTTAATAACCCTTTGAAATATATAACTTGATTGTACGATGATTTCAATTTTTAGGGGTTATCAAAGTACTTAGTAGGATGTCCTCGAAAAACAGGAGGTTTTAAACTCTTGACAAAAATAATCCTACTTGATAATATTCCTACATAGGAATATACAAACATAGGAGCAAAATGCCACTCGAACATGCCATTCTTGCATTCATTGAATTTCAACCCATGACCGGCTATGACCTGAAAAAGTATTTCGATGTTTCGGTTGTTCATTTCTGGTCTGCCACCCAAAGCCATATTTATAAGTCGCTGGAAGGGCTGGAGAAAAAAGGCTGGGCAGAGGCGAAGGTCATTCCACAGGAAGGAAAGCCCAACAGAAAAGAGTATCAGATCACGACGGAGGGAAGAAGCGAACTGCGTCGCTGGCTGCTCACTCCCCTACCTATGGAACCCGTCCGCGACGCTAATTTGATCCAAATTTTCTTTTCGCACTTCAGCAGTAACGAGGAAATCACGGCTTTGCTGGATGTTCGTATCAAAGAAATTAAAGAACATCTTCATCTCTTGAAAACTTCGGTGCAAACCGGGCTGGATGAAAACGCAAAACGCATCGGTGTGGAGCGCGCCCGCCAACTCTGGCAGATCACGTTGGATTACGGAATTGCGCATTTCGAATTTGAACTGGACTGGTACGAGAAAACACGAAAAAATATTGAAAATCTGGCGCCGCTAATGCCGCCGAAACAATAACCCATAACGAAAATAAGTAAAAAAAAATAAAAACCGCCTGCTCCCAGGACGGTCTATTAAATGCGCCTTGTGCGCGAAAGGATAGCAAAAAATGAAAGTAGGAACTGCGATCAATATTCACAAAGCATTGGTTACCCCTGTAGTCTTGGGGCTGATGTGGTACTTCAATAACTGGAGTACAGAAGCATTTATTTACCTTGCCATTCATGGCAGCTATAGCATCCTCTGGCTGGTCAAGGATTCAATCTACCCCGACAAGCGCTTTGAAGAAAAAATGCCTGCTGCAATTGCGATTATTTTTGTCTTCCTGCCGCTGGCTGGATATTACGCAGCCCCATACCTGCTCATCAGCCGCCATGTGACATTAAACCCGCCGCTTATCGGGCTGGTGCTGGTCCTGTATATCTTTGGCATTTTCCTGCACTATGTCGGCGACGCGCAAAAACATTACACCCTGCAATTCAAAAAAGGGTTGATCGATGAAGGCTTGTTCAAATATACCCGCAACCCCAATTATCTCGGCGAGATCATGATCTACGCGGCGTATGCGACCCTATCTTTGCACTGGCTGCCGTTCGTGATCTTGAGCGGATGGGTCTTCGGTTTCTTCATTCGCAACATGCTTTCAAAAGATAAATCGCTTTCACGCTACCCGCAGTTTGCAGAATACAAAAAGAAAAGCGGGTTGTTGTTTCCAAAAATCTTTTTTGGAAAACGTTCATAAAGTCACCCTCAACATAATTTAATTACAAGGAGATAAACCATGCTTTATACAATCGCCAAATGGATTCATATTCTTAGCGCCATCATTTCACTCGGCGCAAACCTGACCTACTTTCCCTGGTTCATGACCGTGCCAAAGAGCCGCGAGACACTGGTCTTCACCCTCAAAACGATTCGCCTGCTCGACAACTGGATCGCCAACCCTGCTTATATTCTGGCATACATCACCGGTGAGATCATGATGCGTGTGGGCGGGCAAATTCACTACTCCACATCCTGGATGACAGTGGCGCTCATTTTATACGCGATCATTTCAGTGCTGGGGCTTTTCGTATACGCTCCCCTGCTCAAGAAACAGCAGCAACTTGCCGAAACCAAAGGCGCAGACGACCCAGTCTATCAGCGTGTGTCGCGCAACGGAATTGTATTGGGAACGGTCATTGTCCTGATCACCATTGGCATTACCTTCTTGATGGTGGCAAAACCACACTTTTGGTAAATAGATGACTCGCAAACTACTTCAATCTTTTCTTGTTGTACTAGGGCTCATCCCTATACTCACAGGCATGCTCACCATGTTGGGAATCCACGACCCGATACTATCAAGCCTGAACCTGCCTGCCTCAGCCTTATTGGACAGCGAACTGCGCTTCTTTGGCGGACTTTGGCTGGGTCTCGGTCTGACAGTGTTAGCCACCGTGAGAAATCTCGAAAGACATTTTGAACTGTATCGCGTGCTTTGGCTCATGATCTTTCTTGGCGGTGTGGGGCGGTTGCTTTCCATATTCGTTATCGGCTTGCCGCCTGTTCCATTCATTGCCTTCACTATGCTGGAAATCATAGGTGCACCTTTGTTCCTATATTGGCATTGGCTGCTAGTAAAACAATAGTTATTTGGAAAAGGAAAAAATATGTCTGAAAAATTCGATGTCGTTGTGATCGGCGCGGGTCTGGGAGGGCTGAGCGCCGCGGGGTATCTCGCAAAAGCGGGGAGGAAGGTCCTGGTGTTGGAGCATCATGCCGTGCCTGGTGGATATGCTCATGAATTTCGGCGCGGAAAGTATCGCTTTGAGGTGGCGCTGCATGCATTGGATGGCGCCGCACCCGGCGGGTGGGCATACCCCGCCTTGAAGGAACTGAATGTTCTGGAGCAGGTTTCATTCAAACGCATGGATCCATTTTATACTGCTCATTTTCCCAAACATGAAATCAACGCACATGCCGATATTGTGCAATATGAAGCCGAGCTGGTGAAGAATTTTCCGCATGAGCGCAAAGGGATCCACGCCCTGATCGCCGACATGTTGGAAACCTTCTGGCAGGTTCGCCGCTTTGGCGCCGAAGGTGAAGCGGGGATTCGCCCGCCGGTAAAGCAAATGCCGGTCGAATATCCAAAAATGCTCGCTGCCATGTCTATCAGTTGGGATGAATACATGAGTCAGTTCATTCAGGACGCAGAATTGAAAACAGTGTTCAGCACACTGTGGGGCTATTATGGACTTTCACCTGAGAAACTGAATGCCGCCGCTTTCATCTTTCCCTGGGGCAGTTATCATCTTTCTGGTGCATACTTTCCACAGGGCGGCAGCATGGCGATCAGCCGCGCGCTCGAAGCCACGCTCAAAAAGTTCGGGGGTGAGATTCGCTATCGCCAAACGGTGAACCGCATCGAGGTCCGCGATGGACGCGCTGTGGCAGTGGAAACTGAAAAAGGGCTGCGGATCGAAGCCGACGTGATCATCAGCAATGCCAACGCGCCCGATACACTTCTCAAGTTCATTGGACGCGAACACCTGCCCGCTGAGTATGTCCAAAAAGTAGAGGCAGGGAAACCATCCATTTCCAACCTTGTCATTTACCTGGGCTTGGATTGTGACCTGCGTGCGGAAGGCTGGCAGCATCACGAAATGTTCTGGTCTGATGGGTACGATATTAAAGCGGACTATGAAGCCAGTATCAAAGGTGATTTTAGCAAGACAGGGATGGGCATTACATATTATGACCTTACAGACCCTGGCTGTGCGCCGGAAGGCGGCTCGATCCTCAACATTCTCTCGCTTGCCGATTGGAACTCGGATAACCAATGGGGTACCGGTGGTAATTTGGAAAATTACAGCGATAACCCTCAATACAACGAGATCAAAAATGCCGCCGCCGATATGTTGATCGACCGCGTGGAAAAAGTAATCCCTAATTTGCGCAAACATATCAAATACATGGAAGTCGGAACCCCCATAACCAACTGGCGTTACAGCCGTAACACCGGCGGCGCCATCTATGGCAGCGAGCAAAGCGTGGACAATATGTATTTCAACCGTTTGCAAGCAAAAACACCCGTTCAAAACCTTTTCCTCACAGGCGCGTGGACGTTTGCAGGCGGCATGAGTGCAGCGATGATGTCTGGACGGGAAACCTCCAGAATTGTGCTAGGCTACCTAGACGGACACCCAGCAGTATTGATGACCTCACCACAAGTTATGCTCGATGAACAGGCTGAATTGAGCAGCAATCAAGCACCCGCGAAAAGCGTGACACCTCAAAAGACAGATGTACCACTTACCAACTACCAACTCCCTGTAATCAAAACCATCGGCTCCAATCTTGAAATAGACCTGAACGCCATCGGCAAACCTGCTGTCCTGTTATTCCACACGCAAGAAACCGCCGAAGGAGCCGCCGTGGTCAATAGTTCTTTGCGTGCTCAAGATGAATACAAAAACTGCGACTCGCTTTTTATTGCCAATATTGTAGACCTGCATAGCGTTCCAAAACTGTTTAGAGGGTTCGCAGAAAAAGCCATGAAAGAAAGCTACGAAAAAGCCGCAGCTTCCCTGCCGCCAAACGTTGACCCTGCCTCCATGGTTCTGATTCTTCCCGACTGGGACGGGAGTGTGACCAAAACTTTTGGCTTGAAAGATACCAACAAAACCGCTGCGATTGCTGTGTTGGATCCCGTCGGAAATCTGGTCGGCGTTTATCAAGGCGAATCTGCCGAAGTCAATGCGCTGGCGTTGCTGAAGAAAGTGTAAAGCAAGAGTAAGGAATCTCGCATGAACATTCCCAAGAACCTAAACCTACGCCAAACTCTTGAAGGCATGACGTTGACCTTCGACGCGAATGCCATTCCCAATCTCAAGGCGACCATCCAATTTGACGTCAGCGGAAAAGAAGCGGGCGTCTATCATCTCCGCATTGAAAACGGCGAATGCTATTTTCACGATGGCGCCGCCCAAGACCCGACCCTGACGGTCATCACCCCGTCGGAAGTGTGGATGAAGATCAGCCACGGCGAGATGACAGGCTACGAAGCGCTCATGCAGGAATTGTTCACCGCCACAGGTGATCTGGAATTGCTGATGAAAATGGATTCGCTCTTCAAGAAAGCCAGTGAAGTCACCTATGAAGCGCCCGCCTCCCAACGTCCTGCTGGACCCATCTCCCTGCCCGGCATGGCGTGGCTAACGGTTGCCTTCATCCCGTGGATCATCCACTGGAGCACATTCGACATTCCAAAGGTCAGTCATTGGATCAGCGTTGGTCTTCCGCTGTTTCTTTCCGCGCTGATCGTGACGTATCGTTTTATCTTCAGCCGCCCCAATTCCCAATCACCAATTACCAATTACCAATCTCCCACCTTTATGGAATGGGGCGGACTTGGTTTCTTCATCATCTCCGCAGGGCTGGCGCTATTTGAAACGCCCTACGGCAAAGCGGGCATCTCCGTCTGTTGGGATGTCCACCGCCTGTGGATCATCCGCGAGTTGGCACGCTCTGGCGCGCAGATCATCCTCCTGCCCATGGACAACGACTTCAACGGCACACGCACCTTCCCACCCTTCCATGCCGCCGATATGGTCTTCCGCGCCGTTGAAAATCGCCTCGCCTTCGGGGAAGCCGCGGTCAGCGGACTTTCAATGGTGGTCGATCCATACGGCAGAATCACCGCCGAAGGCAAGATCAACGAACGCGGCGTGACCGTCGGCGAGACCTTTGTGGTCGAAGGTCAAACCCTCTACACCCGCTTCGGCGATTGGTTCGGCTGGACAATGGTTGCCTCGCTAATCGGGTTGGTCGCAGTGAGCTTGCTCAAGAAAAAATAAGAGTTTTTCCGCTCAAAATAGCAAAAGTGACTGTCGTTTACAAATTGACAGTCACTTTTTATTGACAAAACTTGATATACAAATTATTATATATAAAGATTTATATATCAGGAGATGAAATGCTCAAATACGCCCTGCTCGGCTTGCTCCAATACAACCCCTCCACGGGGTACGACCTCAAACAGTTCATGGATACCTCCACAGCCAACTTCTGGCACGCCAAACTCAGCCAGATTTACATCACGCTCAAGGCGCTGGAAAAAGAGGGGCTGGTCACTTCGGATGTGCAGGAGCAGACCAGTCGTCCCGACCGACGCGTGTACACCCTCACTGAGCAAGGCACACAGGAATTGGACAAATGGCTGCAAGACACCCACTCGGAACTTCCCCAACTCAAAGACCCGTTCCTGCTCAAGTTGTTTTTCTGCGCCCGCCTCGACAAGGAAACCCTGCTGACCCAGTTGAAACTCCAGCGTGACCTTCACCAAAAATTATTGAACGAATATAGAACTGACACCAAAGCCACCATTCAAAATGTGCGCGAAAACGTGCCGCAGTTGAAGAAAGACGCTCTGTTCTGGGGACTGACCCTGCGCTCGGGCGAGTTGATTGAAGAAGCCACAATCCGCTGGCTGGATGAAGCCATCGAAACTATCAACAAGGAAATCTAAACATGAAAGAAAATAAATCCCGTCTCTGGTGGACTCTGCTCGCCGCGCCGCTTCTCGCGCTGGTCTTGATATCCTCGCTTCCGTTTATTTCGGCTTCGTCACGCAGGGCAAAGACCCCGCAGCGATTCCTCAACTCGTGGCGGACTCCACGCCCTATCAATTGGTGGCGCTGCAAATCTGGCTGCTCCTCGTCCTGATGAAAACCATGAAACGCGAAGGTCTCTCTTGGAAAGACATCGGCTGGAAACTGCAAGACGGTCAGCAACTCTGGCGTGAAATTCTCATCGGCGCCATCCCTGGCGTGGTCATTGCCCTGCTTTACTTTTTCGTCCTCACCCCCGTCCTCGTCAGCCTGCAAAACATTTGGGATTACGTCCCCGCAGGCTCCGTGCTCACCGCCCTCGGCGCGTCGCTCATCCCCTTCGCCATCGCGGACGTGCTCTTCGCGCCCTTCGTCGAAGAAAGTATTTATCGCGGCTACGGCTTGACTCGTCTACTTGGAAAATTCAGCCAGCCCGCCGCCATCGCGCTTTCGGTTTTCTTCTTTGGCATTCTGCATTGGACGGGCGGCTTCTGGTACATCGTGTTGGTGGGACTTGTCGCAGGTGTGCCCTTTGCTTATCTGCGTGTCACGCGCAAAAATGTCATTGCGCCATTCGCCGCACACTTGGCATTGAACCTGCTCGAGACGATTTTCATCATCATCGGAATCGGTGGCTAACATGACGCCGCTTCTTACCGCCCTGATAATTGGTCTCGCCGCCGCAGGCATTTTCGCCCTTCGACCTGTCACTGCCAAAATCAAAACCGTGTTCCACTCCAATCCAGTGGTCAACACGCAAATCAAATTTCAATCCCTGCAATTGGTGTTGACCGCCATTGTTCTACTGCTCGTCTATTTTCTCAACCCTGAAAACTTCATGCGCTTCTTCCGCGTGGGAGATGTCAACGCACACATCAGCAAAATTGGGTGGCTCGGCGTCACAGGCAATGAGACCTGGCTGGAGATTGCCCTCACGCTTGGGTTGTATATCACCCTCGGCACAGCCATCTTCATGTTCTTCCAGTTGAAAAAAGCAGGCGTGGACTATCGCTACTTTTTGTTCAGCCTGCTCTGGTCAATTCCATTTTCGATGGCGAACGCTTTTTCAGAAGAAGCCATCTTCAGAATCGGAATCGTCTCGCCGCTGTATGGAATTTTCTCAATATCCGTCATCATCCTCATCTCAGGCATTGTCTTCGGCGCACCACATTATTTCGGAATGCCCAGCGGCGTGGTCGGCGCATTGATGGCGGGATTCCTCGGCTGGCTGTTGGCGATGAGCCTCGTTGAAACGCAGGGACTTCTCATCGCGTGGGCAATTCACTTCGCGCAGGATGTAGTCATCATCACTTCGATGATTTTGATGAGCAGGAAAAATAGTTAAGTCATTGTTAACCCATTCTGCAATCCTTGCAGATAGAATCTGCAAAAGGAGACAGCCATGACTCACTTGACCCAAACCGAAGACAAAATCGAAATCACCGAGACCATGTCCACGGGAATACGGATATTCCTCTTCCTGATGGGATTACTCCCCTGGCTGGCTCCGTATGAGTTTTTCATCAAACGGCAGTGGAGTGAGTTCTCGTTCGTGATGATTTTCTTCGTTCTCATTTCGCTGGGAGCCATCGCCGTCAGTTTGGGGTTCATCGGCGCGGCGATTTTCGGCATGAATCAAACCACCACCTTCGACCTGAAACATCAGACTATCACCCACCGCTACGAAACCGCGGTCAACGCCCTGCGGACAAAACGCTACACCTTCCGCGATATTACCAAAAGCGAAGTCCGCGAACACGACTGGGACTCGGGTCCACGCACCTACAGCCTGGAAATTTACTTCAAAGACGGTCACAAAATCCTGTGCGGAAATTTCTCCTCCCGACCAGAAGCAGAAGACGTTCAAATAAAAATCTGCTAGCCTCACAAAATTTAATGCAGGCAACTGCTTTTTTATGTTTATACAACGCCAACTGGTCGAGGTAGAACTTGACTCTCCCCCTGTGTAAGAGTTTATACTTTACTTCATGCTAAAAATCGGTGACTTCTCACAACTGGCGCAGGTATCTGTCCGCGCTTTGCGGATTTACGATGAGATGGGTTTGCTCAAGCCCGTTCACGTCGATAGATTTACAGGCTATCGCTATTACGAAGCCGAACAACTCCCCCGCCTCAACCGTATCATCGCGTTGAAGGATCTGGGACTCACCCTCGACCAGATCGCGCAACTGCTTAAGGATGATCTATCCGCCGAGCAGTTGCGCGGCATGTTGATGATGAAGCAGGCAGATTTGGAACAGGAACTCAAAGAGGGGAAATTGCGCCTCATGCGGGTGGCGGCGCGCCTGCGGCAGATCGAACGCGAGGGAACGGTCTCGCCGTACGAAGTGACTGTGAAGGAAGTCCGCCCGCTGATGGTTGTTTCGGCGCGAATTTCACTCGCCACGCTGGATGAAATTATCCACGTCCGCTGCGGGATGTATGACTCTGTCTATCGCTGGCTCGACGAGAATCAGGTCACACCGCTGGAGCCTGAACTGGCAATCTATGACAACGTTGAATATGTCGAAACGGACATCAACATGGAGGTGGCTGCTATCGTGGAAGAAAAGGTCTGGGAAAACAGAAGCAGGCTCAAGGTCCAGATGGGAGGCGTGGAATTTCATCAACTACCTGCGGTGACAGAAATGGCTTCCGTCATCCATCATGGAAAATTACTCGAAGTCGGTGATGCGATTGGGGCTTTGTTCCAGTGGGTTGGTGAAAACGGTTACGAGGCAAATGGCGCGTATCGCGAATTACATTTGTTCGGACGCGAGCTCACCTGCGAAGATGAAGATAATGTGACGGTGGAAATGCAACTTCCCTTCTGCAAACCTTGACTCTGACGTTGGGGAAGACTGTATAAACGGGGGCAAGGAGACAGAATGATTCAAATTGCAAAAGATGTTTTTCAAATTCCAGTCACGCCGCGCCAGATGATTAATGCTTATCTGGTCGGCTCCACATTAATTGATGCAGGTATCAAGTTTTCGGGGCGCACCATTTTACGTCAGCTTGGCGACCATAAGTTGACCGCGCACGCGTTGACTCACGCGCATCCCGACCATCAGGGCGCAAGCGCAGAGTTATGCAAAAAGTTGGGGATTCCGTTTTGGGTGGGAGAAAAGGATAAGCCTGAGGCGGAAAGCGGCTTGGTGGTCAGCACAATGCCAAACCCCAAACACCCAGTTGCCGTTTTGGAAAAAAAATTCATGGCAGGACCTGGTCACCCCTGTGGATCATGTTTTGCGGGAAGACGACAAGGTTGAAGGACTTTATCGTTATTGAAACGCCGGGACATTCGGCGGGGCATATTTGTTTTTGGCGCGAACATGACGGCGTATTGATAGCAGGCGATGTGCTGCGCAATATCAACTTCTTCACCACCCTGCCAGAGTTTGATGAGCCGCTCACCGTGTTCACAACTGATTCTGAAGAAAACCGCAAGTCCATCAAAAAGATCGCCGCACTCAAGCCGCAGGTGATTTGCTTTGGGCATGGTCCTGTCATTCGGAGCGCGGAACGGATTCAAGAATTTGCAAACAGGCTTTAGAAACTTAGAAATGAATCTTTGTTTTTTGTAAAAAAATCTCTCACCACAGAGACCACGAAGACCACGGAGATTTTTAAAAGATTTTCTCAGTGGACTCTGTGCGCTCTGTGGTTAAATCTTTTTCGGCTTGTCTGAGTTAGATAATTCAGTTGAAAGGAAATTATGACAATTACCAACAAAACAATTCTCATCATCGGCGGGACGGGTATGCTCGGCAAACCCGTTGCCCAGCAACTCAAAGCGGACGGATTCAATGTCCGCTTGTTGGCACGCAATCCTGAAAAGGCGCAAAGGCTTTTAGGCGCTGGATATGAAATCGTCAAAGGCGATGTGGATAACGCTGCCGCATTGAAAGAAGCGCTGACTGGCGTGGATGGAGTTCACATCAGTTTGAAGGGTGGTCCCACCGAAGCGGACTTTGACCGCATGGATCATCTCGCCACGCGCGACATCGCCAATGCCGCAAAGGAGATGAATGTTGGGCGGGTGACGATTCTTTCGGCGTATGCCGTCAGCGAGGAAAAGGCTGATACGCCAGAGAGCAGGTCAAAGGTTAAGGGCGAAGCGGCACTTAAATCCAGCGGCGTGCCGTACACCATCTTCCGCGCTTCGTGGTTCATGGAGACGCTTCCGCTCTTCGTACAAGGCAAAAGCATTTCACTGATCGGGAATCTACCTCACCCACTGCATTGGATCGCAGCCGAAGATTATGCGCGCATGGTTTCGAAGAGTTATCAAACAGATGAAACCCTGAACAAGGAACTTTATATTTTTGGACCTGAAGCCTACACGATGGGCGAGGCGATGAAAATCTACGCAGACCATACAGGCGTGAAGGTTGCGCCGATGTCCACACAAATGCTCGCCGCGCTGGGCGCGCTCACCTTCAACGCTGAATGGAAAGGCATGGCGGTGCTGATGAAGCATTACGAGAACTGGGGTGAAGACGGTTCGCCCGAGGAAGCCAATCGGTTGCTCGGAGCACCGCGAGTGACGCTGCATGAATGGTTAAAAACCTTGACAAATCAATAAACTAAATATAAACTATATTTAGTTATGAGTTATTCACTCTCGTTCGCCCAAGCCATATTCGTCGTCCTCTTTGTTGGGGACAAGGTCGCGCAGAATTATTTCGACTTTGTCCCGACAAAGGAAATTTCGACCTCCCTTAATATTCCCAGCCCATCGGCGGTGAAGATCCTGGGCAACCTGGCGAATGCGGGAATCATCGAGACGCGCGAAGGCTCACGGGGTGGCGTTCGATTGGCAAAGCCAGCCAAAGAGATCACCCTGCTGGATGTGTTCAATGCCCTCGAAGCAGGCAAGCCTATGTTTCGGCAGGATCATCAATTGCGGGTCACGGGCAAAAAGCCCACCCGAGCGCAACAATCTGTCAATGCTGTGCTTACCGACGCCGAAGAAGGCATGAAATCACGCCTTGCGAAAACCACCATTGCCAATCTCATGGCAAGTTTGAACCAATAATCTTTTTTTTTGTAAATAACTATATATTCAATATATATAGTTTATAAATAAAATCAACCAAGGAGAACCACCATGAAATTGAAAGTTTTATTACGCCTCATCGGAGTTGTGCAATTAATTCTCGGAGCCTTCTATCTGTTCCTGCCGCTGCAATTTTTGTCAATGCAGGGACTCTCGACCCCCGGTGCAGACAACGCCTATCCACTCGGAATGCTTGCCGCCCGCTTTCTGGCGTATGGCATTGGCATGTTGGTCATTGCCCGCGACCCTGAAAAACATCTATTTTGGATTAATAACATGATTCTGATTCAAGCCGTGGACTTGGCTGTGGGAATTTTCTACACCGCAATCGGAACGGTTGCGCTTGCTCATTCTGGTTTCCCCATGTTCAATGCCACGCTGTTCATCATCCTGCTGACGCTGTGGCGCCCAAAAGCAACTGCAAACGCGTAATCATGAAAAGATTTTTGGAGAATGGAATATTTCCATTCTCCAAAAATCAATGAAAGCGACATAAGATGAAACTACTGAATAATTTAAATAAACGCATCCAACAGATTGCCAGTGTCAGGTTGTGGTTGTTACTCACGCTCATTATGTTTGGTCTGGGGTACGCCATGACCTCTTCCATCAGTCCATCGGCGGAACTCATGTCGCTGGCAGGCGGGCGCAATGTGCCCGACACACAATTTTGGCGATCAGCGGATTCCCTGTACAGCCAATTGACAGATTACGGTGCGCACGGGCGTCGTCTCTACCTGACGCGCGTTTCGCCAGTTGACCTTTTTATTCCGCTCGCACAGGCATTGTTTCTATCCGTTGCCATCACACTTCTTTTTCGGCAAGTCTTTCAGCCTGACAGCGCCTGGCAATTATTGAACACACTACCTTTTGCCGCAATGGTCGGAGATTACCTTGAAAACGCAAGCATTGTTTCAATCATCGTAGCATATCCAAATCGGCTGGACGCGCTGGCGCTGGCGGCGGCATTTTTTACAGCCCTTAAATTCATCGCCTCCCTTGCAAGTATTGGTTTGATTATTTTGGGAGTCGTCATCTGGTTGATGAACAAAGGAAAAAAATGATCTCGACACTTTTATTCACCTGGCTGCAAGGCGCGGACTTTTACTTCGACCTTCACAAGCAGGCAGTTGAATCTTTACCCACTGGCAATGGTGAAACCTGGCTGGATCTTGGCAGTGGACCCGGGCTGGTCGCCCGTCTCGCCGCCGAGCGGGGCTACCGCGCTACTGGCATCGACACCGACCCGCAGATGGTCGCCGCCGCCAAACGGATTGCACGGTGGAAACATTCGCCAGCGGAATTTCAAACGGGCGACTTTACCAGCCTTCCAACGGAATCGGCGCAGGTAGTCTCCGCCGCCTCCCTGCTCGCGGTTCTTCCCGACCGTGAAGCGGGTCTGCGTTCCCTTTGGCATTTGCTCCGCCCAGGCGGGACTCTGCTTATCATTGAGCCAACTCGGCAGATGACCAGCGAGAACGTCGCTCACGCCATCCAACATGGACTTCCCCAAAAACGCATCGCGGGTCTGCGCATGTGGGCAAACGCCAGACAGGGAAATATTGTCGATCCATCCATCTATGAGGCGCTTAGCGCGGAATCGATCATCTTTCGACCTCTGTTACATGGTCTAGTGGGAGCATGGTTGATACAAAAAAAGTATGTCTAAAATATCGTTGAGCCGGTACAATCGAATAAACAGAAAAGGTTGAACAAAACAAATGCCAATTCGAATCACCCACATCAGTGCGGCAACAGCGTTGCTTGAGGTCGGTTCACTGCGCCTCCTCACCGACCCGGTCTTTGATCCGCCCGGCGGGAAGTATTACTTCGGCTGGGGCACTGGCTCCACCAAATTAACCGAGCCTTCTGTTTCTATAGAAACTCTTGGAAATATTGATGCAGTTTTACTAAGCCACGACCATCACGACGATAATCTCGACAAAGCCGGGCGTGCCTTTTTGCCCAAAGCCAAACGCGTACTGACCACCACTTCCGGCGAAAAACGTTTGCGCGGCAATGCCGAAGGGATGGCGGATTGGCAAAGCACGATTCTAGAATCTGGGAATACCAAAATCAAAATCACCGCCACGCCCGCCCAACACGGAAATTTGATTGCGCGTCCGTTCGCGGGGCAGACGATTGGCTTCATGCTCGAATGGGAAGGACAACAGAACGGTGCGCTTTACATCACAGGCGACACGATCTACTATCACGGCATTGACGCCGTGGCGGAGCGCTTCAACGTCAGCGTGGCAATGCTGCACTTGGGGCGAGCCAGCTTCCCCATTACAGGACCGATCCGCTTTACGATGGATGCGAAAGATGGCGTGAAAGCCGCGCAGAAGTTAAATCCGCGCACGATCATCCCGATCCATTACGAAGGCTGGAAACATTTTGTTCAGGGCAGGGAATCCATCTCGAAAGAGTTCGAAGCCGCAGGGCTGGGAAGCAAAGTCCGCTGGCTGACGCTGGGAGAGCCAAGTTCCGTCGAAATCTAAGCCCTTGACGAAAATCCCAAATCCGATAAAATAACCGAGTAGACGTTCGGTTATTTTTTTACCCATATAACCGAATATAAATTCAGTTATTACGAGGAAGCATGCCCAAGCCCGATGTCAGCGCCGAGCGTATTCCGCTCATACTCAACTCTGCGATCAAGGTCTTTTCCAAAAAAGGCTTTGAAGCCGCACGCATGGAAGATATCGCCAAGACCGCCAAACTCAGCGTTGGCGGCGTGTATTGGTATTACAAAAGCAAGGAAGAGATCATCATCGCTATCATGGAGCAGTTGATCGACAAGGATGTGAAAGACCTGCGTGCGCTGCTCGAAGCCGAAGGGAGTGTCCGCGCACGGCTGGAAGCATACATCAGTCTGAGCATCGAAGCAGCGCAAGAGTACATCCCCATCACCTACGAGTTGTATTCATTGGCGCACCGCAACGCCAAAGTGAAGAATCACATCCGCGCCTTTTTGCAAACTTATCACAGCGTACTGGAGCAATTCATCCAACAAGGCATTGACCGCAAAGAGTTCAAATCGGCGAACGCCCGCGAAGCCGCGCTGACACTCGCCTCTCTCTATGAAGGCACGCTGGAATTGACCATGCTTGACCCCGAACGAGTGGATGCAAAAAAGACTCTGCTCGGTTCTTTCAAACTTCTCATGAACGGATTTGCAAACAAATGAAACCTGATCTCAAAGATAAAGTCGTGCTCATCACAGGCGCAAACGGCGGGCTTGGCGCTGCCTTTGCACAAGCCTTCGGAGAACAAGGAGCGCAGGTCATTCTGGCAGGTAGAAATCTTCCTGCTTTGCAATCGCTTGCGGACTCGATGCCCGCCTCACCCACCATTCATGCGCTTGAGTTCGACAATTCCGAAAGTCATTTGGCTTTGCGTAAATTCATTTCCGATTCATTTGGCAAAGTAGATATCATCGTCAACGCCATTGGGACAGATACTCGCAAGCCATTGGAAGACCATCAACAAGATGAGATCCATAAACTCCTCAGCGCCAACTTACACGGAGCGATCCTGCTGACCCAAACCTTCCTGCCGCTGATGAAAAACCAAAACGACGGCATGATCGTCCACATTGGCGGGTTCGCCGATGGGCGCCTCGCCTTTCCCTTCTACAGCGTGGATGCCGCCACGCGTGCGGGCATGTTCACCTTCATCGAGTCGGTGAACCGCGAACTCGCGCTCGGAAAAAGCAACGTGCGCATCGGCTACTTCTCTCCCAGCCCCACCGACACCGAAGCGGAGCGTCCGTATCACGCCATCTGGCAGGAAATGGGCGTGAAGATTCTGCCCGTTGAAAAAATCGCCGCCGAGCTTCTCAACATGATCACCAACCGCCGCACAGTTCACATCATGGGCGGGTTCAGCACGCGCCTCTTCGCAAGCATCAACGCCATCTCGCCACGCCTTGCGGATTTCATTCTGCTCAACCGTTACAGCGCTATCCTGAAAAAACATCTCATCGATAAAAATCCCGCGCCTCCTCCACCCGCCGCATGGATGTTCCCACTGGGCATCGGTCTGGTGATTCTCTCCACGTTGTTATATGGCGGCTTGATCGCGCTGCCTTTCTTTTCAATTCCGACCACAACGAAACTCGCCGCCACGCCCGTGCTGATCTTTTTCGGCGAAGCCACCTTCTGGGCTGGCGGCGCGTTGCTCGGCAAAGAAATCGTCACGCGCTACAAACAATATCTCAACCCATGCAATTGGTTTTGCAAACCCAGCGCAGGTTAACATGAAAACCCTCGTCTTCGCACCTGAAACCATCAACATCGCCGAAACCACCCGCATGGTGGAGATCGCCAAAGCCGTGCGTGAACACTTCCACTGCATCTTCTTCGGCTACTCCGACAAGTTCTCGCACCTCATCACCGAAGCAGGCTTTGAATTCAAACGCATGGAACCCTGGCTGACTGACGCCAAGATCGAACATCTCTGGAAGGTGGATAGAGGTGAATCGTTCGCCGACCCATTCACAGTCGAAGAATTGAGGCGGCGCGTGGATGGAGAATCCCGCCTCTTTCTGGACCTCAAGCCTGCCGCCGTCGTCATGGGCTTTACCCTGTCTGTGACCTTGTCTGCCCGCAAGGCAGGCGTGCCGCTGGTGTATGTCATGCCTTTCCCGTTGACACGACCGTTTCTCGAAGCGGGTCTGGCGGAATGGCCCGACATGTTTGACTATGCTTTTTTGCGCATCATTCCCAAGTCCACGCGCGACCGTTGGATCAATGACTGGTTCAAAAGCACCAGGCTGTGGATCCGTCCCTTTGAAAAGTTATCAAAGGAATACGGTATCAAACCCATCCAAAAACTGGTGGACATTTACGAAGGTGATTACAACCTCGTCACCGACATCCCCGATCTGACGGGCGTGAAAGACCTGCCGCAAAATTGGCAATATGTCGGTCCCATCTTCGCGCATCTCAACGGTGATGTGCCGCAGGAAATTTTGAATCTGCCCAAAGACAAACCGCTTGTCTATTGTGCGATGGGAAGTTCTGCCAATCGCGCCATCCTGCGCACCGTGTTGGAAAGTTTCGACGGCGCACCTTACACAGTCATCGCCCCGATGAAAGCGCATTTTGAAAAAGAAAAACTGCGCGTCCCCTCGAACGTTTTGCTCTACGATTGGCTGCCCGCGCACAAGGTCAACCCGCTGGCAGATGTCGCAGTCATTCACGGCGGGCAGGGGACGGTGCAAACCGCCTGCGCTTCAGGCACACCCTTTGTAGGCATCGGCTTGCAACCCGAACAGGAAGCCAACATCGACATGATCGTCCGTCAGGGCAGCGCCATCCGCTTGAGCAAACGGTATTTCACCCGCGAGAAAATTCTCGAGTCGATCGAGTTTTTATTGAAAGATGAAAATGCTCGTCAACGTGCCAAAGAAATACAAGTGCTTTCTCAAAAATGGGATGGGATAAAAAACTCGGCACAATTTTTGATTCAACAGTTTGGATAATTGAATTCAGGAGAATCATGAAAACAAACATCGAGTGGAAATACTCCGGCAAACCGGATGGCTTCTTTGGCACAGGCGCAACACAGGCAGAACAAAATCTCGTCTGGCTGTTTGGCATCCTTTCCACTGCCCTGCTTGGCTGGTATTGGTGGAGTCATGCCATGGACTGGACTTGGTGGCAATACGCCATCGCCCTCTTACTTGCGTTGGATGTGCTGGGCGGCGTGGTCGCCAATTCACTCAACAGCTGCAAACGCTTTTATCACTCCCCCATTCAACCCGAAGAGACGGGCTTTACAGCACTGGCAAAAAACCATTTTGTATTTGCTCTTCTCCACATTCACCCCATCCTCATCGGACTTGTGTTCGGGAACATGAATTTGACCTACGGCATCATCTGGTACGCAACCATGGTCATTTTTTCCACAGGAGTTCAACGCTTGCCGCTTTATCTTCAGCGCCCCGCTGCGATGGGTATCATCATGCTGGCAATATTGATTAACTATTATGTGATTCCACCCATAACGGGTTTCGAGTGGTTCATCCCTGCATTGTTCCTAAAGATCGTGTACGGGCACATTGTGCAAGAGGAATTCTATCGTGCTTAACAGAACAGGACGGTGAAAGTCGTCCTGTTCTGTTATTCGACCCAATCAAAGGTCCGTGTGACCGCTTTCTTCCAACCCGTATATAAGCTCGTGCGGGTCTTTGTATTCATATCCGGCTTCCACTCTTTATCCTGCCCCCAATTCTTTTTCAACTCATCGGTATCTTTCCAAAAACCAACGGCGAGACCAGCCGCATACGCCGCGCCAAGGGCGGTTGTCTCTGCCACCTTCGGGCGCACGACCGGCACGTTCAAAATATCAGACTGGAACTGCATCAGTAATTCATTGAAGACCATGCCGCCGTCCACTTTCAACGAACGGAGCTTTACGCCCGAATCTTTTTCCATGGCGTCGAGCACTTCGCGAGTCTGGTAAGCGGTCGCTTCTAGTGCCGAACGGGCAACATGTCCCTTATTTACATAGCGTGTCATGCCTACGATCACACCACGTGCATCCGACTTCCAATACGGGGCATACAATCCGCTGAACGCCGGGACAAAGTAAATCCCGCCATTATCTTCCACCGTCTTCGCAAGTTCTTCCACATCAGAAGACTTTTCGATCATGCCGAGGTTATCACGCAGCCACTGCACAAGCGCCCCAGAAATGGCAATCGAGCCTTCCAACGCATAGACAGGCTTCTTATCACCGATCTTGTACCCAAGCGTGGTCAATAACCCCGCTTTGCTTTGAACGGGTTTTTCGCCGGTGTTCATCAACATAAAACAACCGGTGCCATAGGTATTCTTGGCTTCACCTGCCTTGAAACAAGTCTGACCAAATAGTGCAGCATGTTGATCGCCCAAGTCTCCTGCCACAGGGACTCCACGCAACGGAGCCCCAGAACCTACATATCCATACACCTCTGAAGATGATTTGATCTCTGGCAGCATCACACGCGGAATGCCCATCTCTTTCAAAATTTCGGCATCCCAATCCAGCGACTTTAGATTCATCAACATCGTGCGCGAAGCGTTGGTCACATCAGTCACATGCTTGCCGGTCAATTTCCAAATGATCCAGGTATCCATATTGCCGAAAAGCAAGTCGCCTTTTTTCGCTTTTTCCTTGGCGCCTTTTACATTATCCAGAATCCACTTGATCTTGGGCCCTGAAAAATACGTAGCCAGCGGCAAGCCGGTCTTTTTTCTAAAGCGGTCCTGCCCGCCCTGTTTGGCAAACTTGGTGATGATCGTATCTGTGCGGGTATCCTGCCAGACGATGGCATTGTAAATTGGCTGCCCCGTATTTTTGTCCCATACGAGTGTCGTCTCACGCTGATTGGTCACCCCAATAGCAGCAATATCTTCAGACGAGAGTCCGCCTTTTGCCAACGCTCCAGCGATTACTTCCTGTGTGCGCTGCCAGATCTCAAGCGCATCATGTTCCACCCAACCTGGCTTGGGGTAAATCTGCTGATGTTCTTTCTGGTCAACCGCAACGATATTTCCACTATGGTCGAAAACGATAAAACGAGTGCTGGTCGTGCCTTGATCGATCGCGCCAACGTATTGAGTCATGAGAGAGCCTCCAGTCTATTAATTGTAAAACAAAAAATCGGAATTGGATTCAATCCTCCAATTCCGATTTCTATTATCAAACTCTAAAATGGCTTTGTGCAGTTATGCAAGATCGAAACGGTCCAGATTCATCACCTTGTTCCAAGCTGCAACAAAATCATGTACAAATTTTTCCTTCGCATCGTCCTGAGCATAGACTTCCGCCAAGGCGCGCAATTGTGAATTGGAACCGAAGACCAGATCCACACGGGAGCCAGTCCAGCGGACTTCGCCAGTCTTGCGGTCATGGGCTTTGAACACTTGAGCATCTTCGTTTTCAGGATGCCACTGCACACCCATATCCGTCAGGTTGACGAAGAAATCGTTGGTAAGTTTGCCGGGCTGTTTGGTGAAGACACCATGCTGCGAGCCGCCAACATTCGCGCCGAGCACACGCAAGCCGCCGACGAGCACGGTCATTTCGGGCGCGCTCAAGGTCAGCAACTGCGCCTTGTCCACCAGCATTTCTTCGGCAGAGACGGAGTAGGTCGTCTTTTGGTAGTTGCGGAAGCCGTCGGCTTCGGGTTCGAGCACAGCGAACGAATCCACATCGGTCTGATCCTGTGAAGCATCTACGCGCCCGGGGGTGAAGGGAACTTCCACATCATATCCAGCAGCTTGCGCCGCTGACTCAACTGCGGCGCAACCACCCAGCACGATCAAATCTGCCAGTGAAACTTTCTTGCCTTTTTTCTGGGCGCTGTTGAAATCCTGCTGAATTGCTTCGAGCGTGGAAAGAACCTTCGCCAGTTGCGCAGGCTGATTCACGTCCCAATCTTTTTGCGGAGCCAGACGAATGCGCGCGCCATTCGCGCCACCGCGCTTGTCTGACCCTCTAAAGGTGGAGGCAGAAGCCCAGGCTGTAGAAACAAGCTCCGACACAGAAAGACCCGCATCCAGAATTTTGGCTTTGAGAGTCGCAACATCCTTCTTCGTCACCAACGGATGATCCACCGCGGGCAACGGGTCCTGCCAGATCAAATCTTCAGTGGGCACTTCTGTGCCGAGGTAGCGGGCTTTGGGTCCCATGTCGCGATGAGTCAACTTGAACCAGGCGCGGGCGAAGGCATCGGCAAAGGCTGCGGGGTTTTCGTGGAAGCGGCGTGAGATCGGTTCGTAGATCGGGTCGAAGCGCAGCGAGAGATCAGCCGTTGTCATCATCGGCGCAAATTTTTTCGAAGGGTCGTGCGCATCGGGGATCATGTGTTCGGGCTTGCAGTTCTTGGGCGTCCACTGCTGTGCGCCAGCCGGGCTTTTGACCAGTTCCCATTCGTAGCCGAAGAGCACATCGAAGTAGCCCATATCCCATTTTGTGGGGTTCGGTTTCCACGCGCCTTCAATGCCGCTGGATGTGGTGTGGAAGCCCTTGCCGCTTTCGAGGCTGTTCTTCCAGCCCAAGCCCATTTCTTCCAGCGGGGCGGCTTCGGGTTCACGTGCAACCAGCGCCGGGTCGCCTGCGCCGTGTGCCTTGCCGAAGGTGTGACCGCCAGCCACAAGCGCAACGGTCTCTTCATCGTTCATGCCCATGCGGGCAAAGGTCTCACGCACATCACGCCCTGAGGCGACCGGGTCTGGGTTGCCGTTGGGTCCTTCGGGGTTGACGTAGATCAGACCCATCTGCACGGCTGCCAGCGGATTTTCGAGGTCGCGTTCACCGCTGTAACGTTTGTCGCCCAGCCAGGTCTCTTCGTTGCCCCAGTAGATATCTTCTTCGGGCTGCCAAATGTCGGCACGTCCGCCGCCGAAGCCGAAGGTTTTGAAACCCATCGACTCGAGCGCGACATTGCCTGCCAAAATCATCAAGTCGGCCCAGGAGAGTTTGTTGCCATATTTCTTTTTGATGGGCCAAAGCAAACGGCGTGATTTATCGAGGTTGATATTGTCGGGCCAGCTATTGACCGGCGCAAAACGTTGATTGCCGGTTCCCCCACCGCCGCGCCCGTCACCCGTGCGATAGGTTCCAGCACTGTGCCACGCCATACGGATCATTAAGCCGCCGTAGTGTCCCCAGTCGGCGGGCCACCACTCTTGCGAGTTGGTCATCAGATTAGACAGATCTTTCTTAACAGCGGCAAGATCCAGTTTTTTGAATTCTTCGGCGTAATTGAAATCTGCACCCATCGGGTTCGAAGCCGGGGCGTGTTGGTGCAAAATGTTCAGGTTGAGTTGATTGGGCCACCAATCACGGTTCGATGTTCCCCGGCTGGCAGAAGTCATACCGGCATGTCCGGTGACAGGGCATTTACTTTCGTCGCTCATTGTTTTTCTCCTTATGTTGATTGAACATAGTAAGGGCTTTCAAATATTCCACCTTCATTGTACAACTCTAACCCATAGATGTAAAATATAGAAACCCTATAAAAGCAATAGAAAGAGCCTATAGCAGAAAATAATGGAAATCCATCAGTTAACCTACTTTGTCGCTGTTGCAGAAACAGGGAGTTTCAGCCGTGCCGCTGAACGCTGTAACATTGCCCAGCCTTCGCTAAGTCAGCAGATCCAAAAATTGGAGCAGGAGTTGGGAGAACCACTTTTCGACCGTCTGCCCCGTAAAGTGGTTCTCACCGATGCCGGGCGTACCTTGCTGCCACGTGCCATCAATATCCTCAGTGACCTGCACGATATTAAACACACCCTTAACCAAAATGCAGACGCCGGTCACGGCTTGTTGAACGTTGGTTTCATCCCCACCATCGCGCCTTTTGTCCTGCCGCGTGCCATCAAACGCTTCAGTGAAGAATTCCCCAATGCCCGCCTCACCGTGCAGGAAGACCTCACCGAAGCGATTGTGCGCAATCTATTGGATGGAAAGCTGGATGTCGGAATCACCAGTATGCCGATCCATCACCGCCTCATCCGTACCGAAGAATTGTTGACCGAACCCTTGCTGGTTGCTTCCTCCAAGCAAAATGACTGCATCACCCGTACAACCATTCATGTTAAAGAGTTGGATGAGTTCCCCTTCATTGCACTCAGTGAAATGCACTGCCTCGGCGAACAGGTGCAATCGTTCTGCCATCGGCAAAACCTGGAATTGAAGATCGTCTGTGATACCTCACAGCTCACCACGGTCAAGAATTGTGTTGAAATTGGGTTGGGTCTTTCCCTCGTCCCCCGTGCGTTGGCGCTCAGCGATACAAGCCAACAGGTTAATTACCGTCCGCTCAACGGAGCCGTGCCGCAGCGTAAAATTGCCGCCGCCACTCACGCCGAGCGGACACAATCTTTCCTTGCCAAAAAATTCATCGAGATCGTGAAAGCAGAATATCCCGCCTGAGTTAATCAAGCCAATTGCGCGCGCCCGCCAAAAAGGATTTGCCATTCATGGGCTTCTTGCCCGGCGGCTGCACTTCATCGAGGATTAAAATCCCGCTTCCCGTCCCAACTGCGGGCTGATTCTGCTCTACAAGCCTTTTGCCTGCCTCGGCCTTCCCCTGCCCCATATGCGCCTTGTGAATCTTGAACGGTGCGCCTTCCCACTCAAACCATGCACCGGGCCACGGATTCATTGCGCGGATGCGGCGATCCAAATCGACAGCAGGTTGGTTAAAATCAAGCAAGCCGTCTTCCTTTTTGAGCATGGGCGCATAGGTTGCACCTTCTTCGGGTTGTGGTTGTGGAGAAAGTTTACCGTCCATGTAGGCGGGCAGGGTTTCAATAAGGAGATCCGCTCCGAGTGTGGCTAAGGCTTCGAAGAGTGAACCCGCTGTATCGTCGGGTTTGATGCGGATACGTTTCATCGCCAGCATGGGACCTGTATCGAGTCCCACATCCATTTTCATGATGGTCACCCCGGTCTCCTCATCCCCCGCCAAAACAGAAGCGTTAATAGGCGCCGCGCCGCGCCAACGTGGCAGCAACGAGGCGTGGACATTGATGCAGCCATACTTAGGGAGTTCAAGGACATCCTTTTTCAAAATCTGTCCGAACGCTGCAACGACGATCAGGTCGGGGTTCCAATCTTGCAATTGCTGCATGGCTTCGGGCTGACGCACTTTTTCCGGCTGGATGACCGGGATGTTCAATTCCTGTGCCAGGGTTTTAACCGGCGGGGCTTTGAGTTCCCGTCCGCGCCCGGAGGCACGGTCTGGCTGAGTAACGACTCCCACGACCTGATAATGCTGTGCAAGCAGGCGCAGGGAGGATAGGGCAAAATCGGGCGAACCCATGAATACAACACGAATAGTCATAAAGTGATTTTATCGCTTGTTTCATTATTATGTAAAGTTTTGAGCGAATTTATGTGAAAAATAAAAGGGATATAAGGTTTTTGTTGAAGACAGTACCATTGGGTGAAATCAGATTGGTTGCATCTTAAGGTGATTGGTTGTAAAATACTGGAAATTCAAAATCAATTCATTTCGGAGGAATAAAACATGTCTCAAGCACCTATGTCTGATATCACCCAGGACGACAAACTGTGGGCGATGCTTAGCTACTTAATACCCGTCGTTGCCATTGTTGTGTTGTTCATGGAAGACAAGAAAGCCCGCCCGTACGTCAAGTTCAGCGCTGTGCAATCCCTTGCAGCAACTGTTGTGATTTCGGTCATTGCGGCGGTCACCTTCGGCTGTGGCGCAGTTCTCGTTTTTGCTCAGCTCTACTGGGCTTACCAGGCGTATCAGGGTCAGGACATCCGCATCCCGGTTGTCACCGATTTCATTCGCAATCAGGGCTGGGCGTAATCCCACCCGCGTTATCAAAAGACCCGCGTTTTAGACGCGGGTCTTTTTTGTTTAAAAAATGCGACCCATCCATGCTTCCTGCGTATTAAGGGTATAAGCAACTTACGAATTCAAGGAGAATAGCATGACCGAACAAATCCCTCAACAATCGCCCGCACCACTCCCTCCACTGACTCCGGAGGAGGAACGTCAATGGGCAATGCTCGCCCATTTGGGTGTGCTGGCAAACCTATTTTCTGGCTTTTTAGGACCGATCGTACCGCTCGCGATCTACATGATCTACAAGGAGCGGTCGCGTTACGTGGCGTATCAATCCATGCAGGCTTTAATCTTCCAGCTAATCTGGTGGGTCGGCGGCGGCGCACTGACAGGCATTGCCTGGGCAATCACCGGAGCGTTGAGTGCTGTGATCATTGGTCTCTTATGCATTCCCTTTGCCTGCGTTATCAGTGCCATGCCGTTGGTTGCCTTGATATATGGAGTGTATGCGGGCATCCAATGTAATCAGGGACAGGATTTTAAATACTGGTTGATCGGTGATTGGTTCCGTAACATACTTACTGATTAGGGTTTATCAAAACAGGAATACCCTTCATGTTCATGAGAAATCAAATAAAGTCCGCATCACTTCGCAGAAACAAAAAAATCCCCTTCATTCTTGAAGGGGATTTTTTCATTATGGGATCGATCCGGCGATATCCGAACCGAGGCGTATCTCAATATCCACGTTCTGATTCGGGTCTGGGCTAAAACGGATCTGCCGATCAGAGATGCCGAACGCAGCTTGCATCCATTTGATCGTATAAAGTTTCGGACCATATACCACGATGACCGTCTGGCTGTAGACTTCGGGAGATGGCGCCACTTCCGTCACGGTCATGCCATAAGACTGGAATACCGCCCCCGCACGTTGATCCAAACCGGGAGTAAAGGTACCATCCATGATTCGCACGCGAGCTTCTTCCTGCTGCATTGCCTGAGCGAACAAATTCACATCGGTATACCCGATCGGAACTGCTACCGGGCTGGTGGGACCCGTGGATGTAAAAATTTCATCACGCAAGACGCGGATCTTATCCATTACAGGTTTAAGGATGCTGGCTGCCTCGCCATTAAGCACGGTGTTATCAAAGATCGCCATGCCTTGTTGAGGATCGATCACACCCGTACGGATGCTTTCCAGTGAAACCTCTCTACCAAGCATTGCCAGTTTGACTGCATCATCGAACGCCATATCGGTCTTGATGCCGTAGGACAGCTCGTTGTAAAGACGAGGCGCATTGCTGATAAATTGCGGGAAGTTATTCGTATCAAAAATGATGTCGGCTAACGCGAGCACAACTTCCTGCTGACGACGGGCGCGGTCGGTGTCACCGCCGGAGGTATGGCGATTGCGCGCATACGCCAGAACCTTCCAGCCCTGGCACAAGGGACGGTCGCCACCCGGGGTGAACACAACCTTATCCATACCAGGACCGATCGGGTCAAGGATCATTTTTTCACTGGGTTCCACATGAATACAGCCGCCGATATTGATCAATTCATCCACCATGCGGATGAAAACGTTGAAATCCACCTGCACATAATAGTGAACCGGAACGCCAAGGAACTGCGAAACGGTCTTCATGGCAAGCGCAGGACCGCCACCAGGGAGTTTTGCACCTTCGCCGCTCGGGTACGCAGTATTGATACGGCTATACCCAAAGCCAGGAATATTCACCCACATGTCGCGCGGAATGGATAACATCCCAGCCGTTTTACTAACTGGATCCACTGTGAAAAGTAGCATCGTGTCTGTACGCGGCGGACCCTGATTAGCTTCGAGGTCACGCGAGTCCAAACCGATGAAAAGGATGTTGATTCGGCTGGCACCATCCCAGGTGGGAGGCAGAACGTCAACGGGAACGGCTGCTTCCGGCGCAGCGGGCAATTCTGCGGTTTGCTGCGTACCGTCTGCATTTACTTCAAAGTTATCGCCCGAAGTCGTCACGCCGCATTGCGCAGGTGGAATGCCAGGCAATTCGGTGAAGGTCCAACACTGCACAAAATTACCGAGCAAGATATATACAGCGACCGCCAACGCAACCGTCACCCCCCAGAATATGATCTGGGGAATGGTCGGGCGCCCGATCTTTATGTTCTTTAGAAATTCAAATCTATCCATGTACCTGTTACCTCAGGGCTTAATATATACCATATCCAGACCAAGCCGTTCCAAACCCAACTGCGCCCAATATTGCAGCACAGCCGATTCTTCCTGAATACATTTCATCATTACAGGAATGGCGCGATGATCGCGAAGCTCTGAAAGCGCCCGCAGCGCCAAAATCCGGATGCCCGCCTCCCCATCCTGTGCCGCTTCGATCAGATTAGGCACAGCTGCCTTGCCTATTTTGACAAGGGCATTCGCCGCCAAACCCGCCGTAAGCGGGTCGCTGTCTCGCAGGGTTTGGGTCAACGCTGGGAGCGCTTCGTCGCCGGGGTGATGCGATAGCGCCAAAGCAGCGGCAGCTCGTACCTCCGGAGTGGCATCGCTTAGGAAGGGAATCAGATCCGAGGTTTGGGTGTGAGGCGAAGCGGCGAGGGCACGAATAGCCCACCAACGCGAATCGGAATCTGGAGAGCGGGAAAGGTCCAATAAGGTTGGAATCGCCGCCGCTCCCAGATCCACAATGGCTGGAATGGCATTTTCAGCGCGTTCATCGTCCCCGCTGACAAGCTCGGCGAACAGGTCGTTCATTTTATTTGGCAGGCGGAGGGACAGGCAATGCATCTTGCGCAGTGCTCACCCACTTGTCGCCTTCTTCGATCAACATGACGGGAATGTCGTCCACAATGGGATACTTGCGACCACAATCCTGGCAGATGAGCCAGGCATCTTTATGAAGAGTGAGCAAACCGTCTTTTTCGCGCACGCAATTGGGGCAGCGCAAGATCTCAAGTAATTCAGTACTGACCATAATGTCTCCTTGTTCGGGGAAAGATTGTACCATGCCGGTTTTATGAGCTTCCTGCACAAAGTTCGCTCTTTTTTGCCAGCTTCTTTGGGTCTTCGGTGCCAGGACCATATTGGCAGACCGCCGCCCAGGGTTCGTAATGGGTCTGGAACTGGTCTGTAAAATAGATCTGACCGTTGCGCCACACAGTGCGTGTTACGTTGACATCAGCGCCCTCGGCGGCATAGTCAACCTGCTTGATTTCGTTGACGCGCATATCCGGATTTTCTTCCAAAACCGGCTCCGGTGCAGGCAAAGTGTTCTGCGGACCGGTCGTCTCCCACGTCACAGAGCGTCCATCAGATGTGGAATAGATCTTCCACGTCAGAGTACGCGCTCCAACATCCACATAGGTTTCCATCAACATCCAATAGGGCGTGTCATTGGTGAATTTAAAGTCCACAAGAGGGACATATACCGTGGCGTCCATACCGGCAAACTGAGTATCCACATGACCGCTGGCATCCATTTCATAATACGGTACGCGGTAGGCATGCGAGTAACGCTCCACGACCGGGAAACCCGCAAAAAACACCGTACGGAACAAGGTTGTGCTCACCTGACACACGCCGCCGCCAACGCCTTTAATGGTCCGTCCGCCATAAATGATCAGCGCTTCTGCGTATCCGTTCTCCAGGCTGACATCACCCAGCACACTCCCCATGGAAAATGTTTGACCGGGAGCCACCAACAAGCCGTGGTATTGCGAAGCAGCGGTAACGATATTTTGAATACGCGCCTCACTGGAGCCATAGAAATACGTTGTTTGTGAAGCAACCAATTGGATGATTCCCAGTTCCGCGCCGTTGGCTTGGTCTGTCACCGCCGGCTGTTGTTCGGCAACGACAAGGTTGACGCTATGTTCACCACGCTGCAATGCTCCATTGATCGCGGCGATACTCGCTTCCACATCCATGACACGCCCAACGGAAGAATCAGAGATCGGTTCGATCTGCCCCCGGCTTTCATCAAAGACAAAGCGCGGCTCTTTCGGAGTCCGGTCCACCAAAACTTTCAGGTCGCTCAATGATTTCCGCAGGGCATTCGCATCCAAACCGACTTGCAACTGCGGCACGCCGCCCGAATCGATCATGTTGAATGCCAGCATATTTACGAGCACATTCACATCGAACGTCCACGGACCTGGGTCGTTGGAGCCGGTGTTCGGCAGGGTTACCGTGAAAGGCTGACTGAGCATTGTCCGCGCCAGGTCTGCCTGAGCATTTACATCCAACAGTCTTGGCGTTGTTTCCTGGATCACCAAAGGAACTTCGCCATCTCGAAAACTTTGCAATTGTGAGCCAAGGTAGATCAAGGTGGCATCGAGATTCAAAGAGCGTCCCACCCTGCCCGGTTCTGAGATCACATTTGTTCCTTCCAACCGCAAGACAGCTTCTGCAAGCGGCTGATCCACCTGTACAGCGAGGTTCTGCAAATAGGCATACGCTACACGCTGATCAAAGATCACCACCGGCGCAACATCTGCGCCAAGTCCACGCGCACTGATCTGCCTTGAAAGCGCGGTGAACATACCGCCCTTGCGTCCATGTTCATATGCCGCATTCGCACTGGCGGTCGGGTCGAAGACCATGCCCAATTCAGCCGGAGATGCCACCCACACCCGTTCACCATCGCGAAACAAAAGTTTGCCAGTGTTGGGGTATGAAAGCGTCTGGCTTAATTTCACAGCTGCTTCACCAGGCGATAGCCCTGAAAGATCCACGCCCGCCACAGACACACCCGGAAAGATGCGCCCTGCATAAGCTAGCTGATATCCGATCGTCCACACCAGGACGATACCAATAAACAATGCAAAACCGCCGCTCAATGCAGCAAGGAGTTGCCTGGGTAAATCGCGTTGCGGAATCAAAGCATTCATGGCAGGGATTATAACGAAAAAATGGGAGGCATTATGAAGAGTATCTTAGATTTGAATAAAAGTTTTTTCGGTACAATAAGTAAAACTTCAGATCGGATGGAATCAAAATGAATCGTGCCCGGACCTTAGCCCTAACCTGCCTACTGTTTCTTGTAGCTGCCTGTTCGCCCGCCTCACAATCTACGCCGGAGCTTGCCACAGCCGCCGGAGAACCTGCCCTCGCTGCAACTTCTACCGCTACTTCACTGCCTGCCACAGAAACCCTCACGCCCACACCCGTCCCACCAACTGAAACCCCAAGCCCTACGCCAACCATCACTCCCATCCCTACCGTTGAGAGTCTGAAAGCCACCGTCACCGCCGACAAACTCATTTGCCGCTACGGTCCCGGCGCAAATTACCTATATCTGATCGCGTTCAACAAATCCACGCCGATCCGTCTGATCGGACGTGCTCCCGGAAATAATTGGGTTTTGATCGAAAATGGACAGCAAGATTGTTGGGCAAATTCTGAATTCATTGCACTCAAAGAAGAAGGGGATCTCAAAGCGCTCATTCCGATGTATCCCGATGGATATAAGATCCCTGTCTCACCGTATTACGGACCAACCACCGTGCTTAATGCCAAGCGCAACGGCAGTGAAATCATCGTAGACTGGATCGAGATCATCGTTAGCCCGGGAAAATATGAGGATGAAAATATGTTCCCATATATTGTTGAAGTTTGGAGCTGCCAAAACGGCGAGATCGTCTTTGACACCATCGGCTCGCGTGTCCCCTTTATCACCTTCACTGATGAACCCGGCTGCTCCGAACCTTCACATGGGCGGGTGTATATTCAGGAAAAACACGGCTACGCCGGTCCGGCTGAAATTCCCTGGCCAGAGAATTAAGAAAACAAAAAAAGCCCTTGAAATTTCAAGGGCTTTTTTATTGGCTCCTGGCATAGGATTTGAACCTATAACCTAGCGGTTAACAGCCGCTCGCTCCGCCGATTGAGCTAGCCAGGAACGCGAGCGATATTATATGTATATGCCCCAGGAATGTCAAGCGGTAATCTAGTAGTGGACCGAGCTCAGATTGTCCAATTTATCTGTGGTGTGGGTGGCGTGGATCTGGCGTACTGTACCGGTCAGACCGCGCACGACCAGTGTATCGGTCGTGATGCTGTTCCCATAGTAGCGCACACCTTTGAGCAATTCTCCATCTGTGATACCAGTGGCAGCAAAAAGACGTCCTCAGAGGAGACAAGATCATCCATCGTTAGGACTTTATCGAAGTCGTATCCGGCTTCATGCCCGCGGCGCAGTTCGTCTTCATCACGTGCAAAAAGCTTTCCTTGAATTTCGCCGCCCATGGCTCGCAACGCACAAGCGGAGATTACCCCTTCGGGTGTGCCACCAATGCCAAATAGAACATCCACACCGGCGTCGGGCCAGGCGGTCATCAGTGCGGCTGCTACATCGCCATCGGGTATCTCGCGGATACGAGCACCCGCCTTGCGGATCTCTGCGATCATATCATCGTGGCGCGGACGATCAAGGATGATGGTGGTAAGGTCTTCCACCGCCTTCCCCTTTGCCTTCGCAATGGCATGCAGATTTTCAGTGATCGATTTTTCGATATTGATCTTGCCCTTCGCTTCCGGTCCTACAGCGATCTTATTCATATACAGGAATGGACCCGGATCGAACATCGTTCCGCGCGGAGCCAGTGCCACAGTAGCAAGCGAATTTGAGCGACCAAAGGCTAAAGGGCGGGTACCATCAATGGGGTCTACAGCAACATCCACGTCTGGTTTTGAGCCGTTGCCCACTTTCTCGCCGTTATACAACATCGGAGCCCGATCCTTCTCCCCTTCTCCGATGACAATGACTCCGTTCATATCTACTGTGCTGAGGATGAGACGCATCGCATTCACTGCCGCCTGGTCTGCCCCCTCTTTATCGCCGCGTCCCATAAAACGACCAGCCATCATCGCGGCTGCTTCAGTCACGCGCGCAAGTTCGAGCGCCAAATTACGAGTGGGTGTTGCGCCGAGAACTTTCATCTTATCCTCCAGTGTTTAGATGATAAACCAAGTGAGAAAATAAAACCCGATAGCTGCGCCCCATAACCATGAATCAATACGGTCAAAGAAGCCGCCATGACCAGGAATAATATCGCTCGAGTCTTTGATACCCGATTGACGTTTGATCATACTCTCACCAAGATCACCCAATGGCGGCAGGGAGCCAAGCAACAGACCAAGGAGTGCGCCCTGCCAAATGGTGATGCCATGAATATGGTTCCCATAGGTTTGGAATATCCAAACATAAAGCGCACCGGTATGGATGCCCGTAAAAACACTCGCAGCGTAGCCTTCCCAGCTTTTCTTGGGGCTAAGGCGCGGCGCCATTTTGTGGCTACCATACGCCCGTCCAATGGAATAGGCGCCGGAGTCACCCGCCCACACGCAAAACATCACAAGCATGAACCACCATCCACCTTCGGGCAGGTTACGCAAGTCCAGCAGGTAGGCGCCCATCCAACCGATATAGACAATACCGCCAACGGTGATAACAAAATCGAGCGCGGACTGGTCTCGTCCGCGCTCATAAGATACAAGATGTACTGCCATAGCCAAAAGGATGGCAATCGCAAAAGCGGGTTGGGCATATTCTGGGAGGAACATGCGCGCCAAAGTGACCACCGCCACTCCGCCCACCGTCACGATCATGTTTGGTTCAAATTTCACTGCACGGAATAAATGTACATATTCCCACGCTGCGCCGATGAGAAACGTTCCCATCAATAAATAATAAAGGATGCCGCCAAAAACAATGGCGGGCACCCCGATGACTGCTAAAGCAAGTGCTGTAATTAATCGTCTACGCATTTGATTCTTGTAATTCCCCTGAAGAAACTTTTCCGTAGCGCCTGTCACGGTTGGAGAAAGTCTCCAGCGCGCGGCGGTATTCTTCCTTATCAAAATCTGGCCAGAAAGTGGGTGTGATGTACCATTCTGAATATGCCGCCTGCCAGATAAGGAAATTGCTGACTCGCAACTCCCCAGAGGTGCGAATGATCAGGTCCGGGTCGGGCACACCAGCGGTAAAGAGATAACGATTGACCATTTCATCGGTCACTTCTTCAGCGGGGATCCCATCGCGAATGATGTTTTGAATGGCATTGACGATCTCATCACGCCCGCCGTAATTAAAGGCGACATTAAGAACAAGACGATCATTATTTTTCGTCAGTTCAATGGCATGCATGACCTTCTTTTGAATGGCAGGATCCAGTCTTTCCAAACGCCCAATGTGACGAAGTTGAACCCCTTCTTTGTGAAGTTCATTGAGTTCACGATCGATCACATTTTGAAGGATGAGCATTAGCCCGTTCACTTCCTCGGCAGGGCGTCCCCAATTTTCAGTGGAAAAGGCATAGATCGTCAGGTATTTAACACCAAATTCAACCGTGGACCGAATCACGCGGCGCAGGTTTTCAGTTCCGGCTTTATGCCCTGCCAGGCGCGGAAGTCCGCGCTGGATCGCCCAACGTCCGTTGCCGTCCATGATCATGGCAACGTGTTGGGGAATCTTTTCCAACGGAATGTTCAAGGGGGTGTCTGTCATAGGGTTGACCTTTTCAATGCCAGCGGCATCGAAGTGGCAGGCTAGACTTCCATGATCTCTTTTTCTTTGTTCTGCCCAAGTTTTGCGATCTCTTCGATGAATTTATCGGTGAGTTTTTGCAGGTCTTCCTCACCGCGTTTGAGGTCATCTTCCGTGATCAGCTTTTCCTTTTCGTACTCACGAATATCGTTATGCAGGTCGCGGCGAACATTGCGCACGGCAATACGCGACTCTTCAAGACGATGATTCATGTGCTTGACCAGGTCACGGCGGCGTTCTTCATTAAGCGGAGGCAGGTTCAAATGGATGACCTTGCCATCAGAATTGGGGTTCAAACCCAGTTCCGAAACGCGGATGGCTTTCTCAATATCTTTGAGCGAGCCGACATCGAAGGGCTTAATAGTCAGTGTGCGAGGTTCAGGCACACTGATGGAAGCCAAATTCTGAAGAGGGGTGGGAGTGCCATAGTATTCGACCGGAAGTTTTTCCACCAGTGCCGGGCTGGCTCGCCCTGTGCGAATGCCGTTCAGGTCGTCAACAAGGGATTGGATCGCGCCGTTCATGCGGGTATCGGCGTCTTTTAATAGGCTCTTGATTTCGTCAGTACTCACGATCTTCCTCCAAAAAAAGATTACATTACAAGGATACCTTAAAATAAGGATTTAGGCTATGGGACTGAAAAAACATTGATAGTTTATGAAAATTATGGAGAGACTCTCAAAACGAAAAGCCTCTCCCCTATGGTAAAGGGAGAGGCTTTTCGTTAAATTCAATTAACCGGCTACCAATGTTCCCACTGCTTCACCGTAAAGTGCGCTGGTGAGCGCCTTGGAATCCCATAAGTTGAGAACAAGAATGGGAAGGTTATTCTCCATACACAGGGTGATCGCGGTGCTATCCATTACTTCGAGACGGCGATTGAGGACTTCGATGTAGCTGAGCTGGTCGAATTTCTTTGCATCAGGGTTTTTCTTGGGGTCTGAGTCGTAGACACCGTCCACCTTGGTGGCTTTGATAACCACTTGGGCGTCGATCTCAGTAGCGCGTAAAGCAGCAGCGGTATCTGTTGAGAAGAAGGGATTACCCGTCCCGGCGCCAAAGATGACCACGCGGCGTTTTTCGAGGTGGCGGACAGCGCGTCGGCGAATATACGGTTCGGCGATGGCTCTCATATCAATGGCAGACATGACGCGGGTAAATACGCCCTGTCTTTCGAGGGCATCCATCAGCGCCATGGCATTCATAACGGTGGCAAGCATGCCCATGTAATCGGCAGTGGAACGATCCATGCCGCGCTCCAAACCCTGCTTGCCGCGCCATAGGTTACCTGCACCAATGACAACCGCAACATCCACGCCCATATCGTACACTTCCTTGATACGACTAGCGATCGATTCCGCTTCATTGACGTCAATGCCATAGCCCATTGAGCCGCCAAGCGCTTCACCACTTAATTTGAGCAGGATCCTTTTATATTTCAGTTCAGCCATTTTTACCTCCAAATCGAAATAGAAAAAAAGCCAACCCGAAGGCTGGCTTTTCTGAAACTAATGATTGATGCTTTCGCCGAGTTCCCAACGCTGGAAGCGTCGGACAATGATATTTTCGCCAATGGCAGCCACATTCTGGAGAATGAGCTTTTCGATGCTGATCGACTCGTCGCGGATATATGCCTGGCGCATAAGGCAGACCTCGTCCTTATATTTCTCCATGCGTCCTTCGACGATCTTCGGCATGACATTATCGGGCTTGCCTTCTTCTTTCGCACGAGCACGGGCGATCTCCGCTTCGTGTTCGAGTTCAGCGGCAGGGATCTCTTCAGCAACAATGTACTTGGGTGCGCTGGCAGCGATCTGCAAAGCGATCTCATGGGCGAGTTTGCGGAATTGCTCGTTGCGGGCAACGAAATCGGTTTCGCAGTTGATCTCAACGATCACACCCACACGCCCACCGCCGTGGGAGTACAGTTCCACAACGCCATTGGAGGCGTCGCGGTCGGCGCGCTTGGCGGCGGTAGCCATGCCTTTTTCGCGCAACCAGTCTACAGCCTTGTCAAAATTTCCGTCGGCTTCCTGCAGCGCTTTGCGGCAATCCAACATGGGGGCGTTGGTTGCAGCGCGCAGTTGCTTGATCATTTCAGTCGTAATTTCCATCGTAACTATCCTTAATACATTGCGTTCTTGGTGTGCAATTGCCTGGCTTATTAAGCAGCAGGGGCGTCGGCAGCAGGTTCGTCCGCTTTGGGGCTCAGCTTGGCAAGCGTGGACTTGCCCAACAGAGCATCATCACCCACTTGATCGTCGGTTTCGACAACCTTGCGGGCCGGGCGGGAAGACTTGACAGGCTTGGCATCGGCTTGTGCTTCAGCAGCCTTTTCAGGTTCATCGTCCTTGCGGGAAGCTTTGCCTTCTAGAACAGCATCTGCCATCTTGGAGACGAGCAGCTTGATGGCGCGGATGGCATCATCATTGGAAGGGATGACGTAATCAATGCTCTGAGGATTGCAGTTGGTATCCACCAAGGCAACGACGGGGATGTTCAACAGATTGGCTTCTTCGACAGCCGCATCTTCGCGTCCAACATCGACGATGAAGAGCAGGTCAGGCACACGCTTCATGGCGCGGACACCGCTGAGGCGGGATTGGAGGCGGGTGATCTCACGTTCGATCAGCAAGCCTTCCTTCTTGGTGAGACGGTTGATATCACCGCTGTCACGCAGTTTTTCGAGGCGCTCAAGTTCCTGGATACGCTTGAACATGGTGTTCCAGTTGGTGAGCATGCCACCCATCCAGCGTTCGGTGACGTAAGGCATGCCCGCGCGGACAGCTTCTTCCATCACGGTTTCCTGTGCCTGGCGTTTGGTACCTACAAAGAGCACGGTACCACCGTTGGCAACTGTATCACGGATGACCTGATAGGCATTGTTCGCCAACTTTACGGTCTGTTGAAGATCGAGAATATGAATGCCGTTGCGTTCGGTGAAAATGTACGGCTTCATACGGGGATCCCACTTGTTGGTGCGGTGACCGAAATGGACGCCGCTCTCAAGCAGGGCTTTCATGGAAATATTAGCCATGTTTCTCCTAAAATCCGCTCTCCGACACGCATCACGTGGTGGTGTGGAGCGGAATGAGTTTAGTGGGGTTGATGACCCACTCAGGGACGCTTGTGCCCGTCCCAGGCAGATTATGCCTTTTTCAAGGCGGCGGGATTATATCACAGGAATCGGACGATGGACCACGGACTGCAGACCATAAAACCTGCTTTCCACGATCCATCGTCAAATCCCTATATGAGTTATCCCCTACCCTACTAGATCACACCAAGCTTCGTACTTCGCGATCTTTCCACGGATCGCATCGTGATAGGTTTCCTGAATTTTGCGGGTGATGGGTCCGGTCTTGCCGTCGCCGATCTGGCGATAGTCAATTTTGCTCAAGCCGATCACTTCCGCTGCTGTACCGCAGACGAAAACTTCGTCGGCAATATAAAGCTGGTCGCGGGAGATTGGCGCTTCCTTAACTTCATAGCCAAGGTCTTGAGCAATGGTGGCAAGAGAAGAACGGGTAATGCCTTCCAACACCGGCGCAGTGGATGGTGTATAGATCACGCCATTACGCACAATAAAGAGGTTTTCACCCGTGCATTCAGCCACAAATCCTTGCGGATCCAGCATGATGGCTTCCTGGAAGCCATTACGCTCCGACTCGGTCTTTGCAAGGATGCTGTTCGCATAATTCCCGGCGATCTTGGCTTTGGTCATGGTCACGTTGACATGATGACGGGTAAAGGAAGAGATGTTTGCATGAATACCATTTACCAACGCATCGCCGCCAAGATAATTATTCCACTCCCAAACCGCGATCATCAAGGAGGGCTTTCCATAATCCACATTCAAGTTCCAGCCGCCGCCATCCAAATAAATGAGCGGACGCACATAGCAATCATTGAAACCGTTCGCGCGCACAGTATCTTTATGCGCTTTCATCACATCATCGAAACTCCACGGAAATTCCCGGAAGCCCAACACACGTGCTGAGTCAAACAAGCGTTTCACATGTTCACCCAGGCGGAAGATAGCCGGTCCCTTTGGGGTGTTATAAGTGCGGATGCCTTCAAAGACCGCCGCACCATAATGCAAAGCAGGCGTCAAAAAGTGCAATGTCGCCTGTTCGAACGGTACCATCTCCCCATTTTTCCAGATAAACTTGGATTCCATGCCCATAACATATTCTCCTATAGTCTTTGAATAATTTCATCCGCCATTTGACGGGTCGTTAACTTACCGCCGATATCTGCCGTACGCGCACCCGCTGTGACAGTTTCATCCACTGCTTTTTCAATGGCTGCGGCTTCGGTTTCCAATTTAAACGAGTGACGCAGCATCATTGCCGTGGAAAGGATCGTGCCGGTCGGGTTGGCGATGCCCTTGCCCGCAATATCTGGAGCGGAACCGTGAATCGGCTCGTACAAGCCGATAGTTGATTCGCCCAAACTGGCAGAGGGCAACATTCCCATTGAACCTGCCAAAACCGAAGCTTCGTCGGTGAGAATATCGCCGAACATATTCTCGGTGACGACCACATCCATCCACGCTGGTCCAGTGATCAAGCGCATCGAAGCGGTATCCACCAGCATATGCTCCAACTCAATATCCTTGTTCGCCTCACCTACCTTGACAGCGATCTGGCGCCACAAGCGGGAGGATTCGAGCACATTGGCTTTATCCACTGAGGTGACCTTTTTCTTGCGTCCGCGGGCGAGGTTGAAAGCAAGCTCCATCACACGTTTCACTTCGTAATCATAATATTCCAGTGTGTCCACCGCACGTTCGCGTCCATCTTTGATGTCGCGTCCCTTGGGGAAGCCGAAGTACAACCCACCCGTGAGTTCACGCACAACCAGGATATCCACGCCTTGTAATTTCTCCGGCTTGAGCGGAGACCATTCCATCAACGCCGGGTGGACTTTGACCGGGCGTAAATTGGCGAATACGCCAAGACCTTTGCGCAGGGCAAGCAATCCACGCTCAGGGCGGTCTTTGGCTTTGGGGTCGTCCCATTTCGGTCCGCCGACGGCGCCCAGCAAAACGGAATCTGAGGCTTGGCAGTCGGCAAGAGTCTCATCGGTCAGGGAAGAGCCGTATTTGTCGATCGAGCAGCCACCCATCAATCTTTCTTGAAACTGAAATGAGTGCTTATATTTGCTGGCAATTGTTTCCAGCACGCGCACGGCTTCAGCGACCACTTCGGGTCCGATGCCGTCGCCGGGGAGTAAGGTGATTTTGAATTTCAAAGGAGTCTCCTGATATGACCGCAGACGACCGACCGCTGACCGTTTTGTGGTCTGTGGTCGGCGGTCCGCCGTCGTGATTTTAATGCGCCACCATCAATCCATATTCGACAGAATCTGCCAACGCACGCCAACTGGCTTCAATGATATTCGTGCCTGCACCGACGGTGCTCCAGCGAGAGTTGGTATTGCGGGTGTCGATCAACACGCGGGTGATAGCTTCGGTACCATGATCTGAATCCAGGATGCGGACTTTGTAATCGGACAAATTGAATTTCATGATCTGCGGATAATAGTCTTTGAGCGCCTTGCGTAAGGCGAGGTCAAGCGCATTGACGGGACCATTGCCTTCAGCGGCTGTATGCAGCACTTCACCCTGCACGCGGACTTTGACCATTGCTTCTGCAAAAATGCCGCGTCCTTGTCTGTGTTCTACATTGACAAAGAAATCAATCAATTCAAAAGGCGGTTTGTAACCGTATTCCTGGCGCTTGAGCATGATCGCTACCGAAGCCTCGGCAGCTTCAAAGGAAAAGCCGCGCGATTCGAGTTCTTTGATCTCGTTGAGCACGGGCACGACTTCTGTGCCCTCAACTTCCAAGCCGTGTTCTTCGGCTTTGCTGAGCAGGTTGCCGCGACCAGAAAGGTCGGAAACCACCACACGCATTTTATTACCGATGAGTTCGGGTGCAATGTGCTGATACGAAATGGGAGAACGCCGCATGGCAGCCACATGAACACCGCCTTTATGCGCGAATGCCGATTTGCCGACAAAGGGCAAATGCTCGTCAGGCGTGAGGTTGGCAACTTCAGCTACAAAATGAGACAAGTCATACAAGTGTTGGATGTTGCCCTTGGGCAGGCATTGATAGCCCATTTTGAGTTCAAGATTCGCCACCACCGAACACAAGTTGACATTGCCACAACGTTCCCCCACTCCGTTGATGGTTCCCTGCACTTGAACCGCACCTTCACGGACAGCGGTTAGTGCATTGATAAGAGCCGTCTCTGAATCATTGTGTGGATGAATGCCAAACGGATGTTGAATCTGCGCCTTCATCTCGCGGATGATCTGTTCCACTTCCCACGGCATGGATCCGCCGTTGGTATCGCACAGCACGACCATTTCCGCGCCGCCGCGAATGGCGGCTTTCAGCGTTTCAAGTGCATAGGCTGAATCCGCTTTGTAGCCATCGAAGAAATGTTCGGCATCGTAGATGACACGCTTGCCATTTGCTTTGAGATAAGCAATTGAATCTTCAATGATGCGCAGATTGTCTTCGTAGGTGGTTTGCAAGACTTCGGTGACATGCAGAGTCCACGTTTTGCCGAAGATGGTGCAGACTGGTGTTCGCGAATCGAGCAGCGCTTTGATGTTGGCATCGTCCTCGGGTCCGCCTTTGACGCGGCAGGTGGAACCAAAGGCTGCGATGAGGGCGTTCTTCCATTGCATGTCACGGGCGCGTTCGAAGAACTCCACATCTTTGGGGTTCGAACCGGGCCAGCCGCCTTCAATGAAGGCAACGCCGAAATTATCCAGTTTTTGAGCAACGCGGACCTTGTCATTTGCCGAAAGGTTGAAGCCTTCGGATTGCGTTCCGTCGCGCAGGGTGGTGTCGTAGATTTGTATAAGGGGTAGTGTCATGTGTTGCCTTTTGGTGATTGGTAATTAGTAACTTGTAATTACCAATCACCAATTACTAATTACGCCTTTGCTTCAAAAGCCGCAATATCTTTCTCAAAACCCATGATGTAGCCGAGTTCGTCCACGCCGTTGAGCAAACAAGTCTTGTTGAATGCGTCGATCGGGAAGGTGAACGAGCCTCCGGGGAAGGAAACGGTTTGGGTGGCCAGATCAACTGTCAGCTCAGCGCGAGGCGCTTCTTCCAACAAGTCGAAGAGCATCTTGTGAGTCTCATCATCCACGATGATGGGAATGAGTCCGTTCTTCAACGAGTTGTTGCGGAAGATGTCTGCAAATGAGGTGGAGATGACGGCGCGGAAGCCGTAGCTGGTGAGTGCCCACGGCGCATGTTCGCGGCTCGAACCGCAGCCGAAGTTGTCTCCGGCTAGGAGAATTTGTGCGCCCTTTGACTCGGGCTTGTTGATAATGAAGTCTTCTTTCGGAGATTTATCATCGTTATAGCGCCAGTTGAAAAAGAGCGCGTCGGCGAGACCGTTCTTATCGGTCACTTTGAGGAATTGCGCAGGGATGATCTGGTCCGTGTCGATGTCGTTGACAGGGATGGCAAGTGCGCGGGAGGTGAGAGAAGTAAATTGTGCCATACATTTTCCTTATTGATTGATTTATACTTACCTTACATATTTTGCTCAAGGAGCGGACTTACGATGGCAATTGTGTATCAAGACGGTGTTGCAGGAAAGAATTGTGCAAATCCTGAATGTGGTTGGAAACCACTTAGTGAGTTTGCTCCAGCCAGATTATTTGGCTTGCCTGTTGGCGACGGATATAAATACCGTTGCAGGGAGTGTTTCCGAGCACAAGCCCGTGCCGAACGAGCAGCAAAAATCGAAGAGTACCGAGCAAGAGAACGCGAGTACGTTGAAGCTAACAAAGCACATTATCAAGAACTGAAACGCAAGCACAAAAGGGCAAATCCTGAAAAGTACCAAGAAGCTCTGGGGAAATATCGCGAAACTCACCGAGAAGAAATCAACATCAAAGCCAGAGAGCGACGTCAACAAGACTTGGAGCATTACCGTGAAATTGGACGAAAATCTCGTGACAAACATGCGGAAGAACGAAATGCTTATCAACGGGAGTACGGCAAAGCAAACCGAGACAAACTAACTTTATACACAAACAACCGTCGCGCCCGAAAACTTTTTGCTAAAGGCTCTCATACTGATGCAGAATGGCAAGCTTTGAAAGCTAAGTACAACTTCAAATGCCTATGCTGCGGAAAGCAAGAACCTGAGATCAAACTTACTCGTGATCATGTGCGTCCATTGATTCTCGGCGGCAGTGATTCTATTAACAACATTCAACCACTGTGTGCCAGATGCAATAGCAAGAAAAGCCTTCGACAAATTGACTATCGTTAGTTTCTACAGCAGAGTTCTTGGGTCAGTAACAACTCCATTGATAGCGGTTGCAGCAGCAGTAATTGGGCTTGCAAGAAAAGAGCGAGAACCTTTACCTTGTCTACCTTCAAAATTACGGTTACTTGTTGAAACAACATATTGCCCAGCAGGAACAAAGTCACCGTTCATTGAAATACATAACGAGCAACCTGCTTCACGCCATTCAGCGCCTGCTTCTTTAAATATCTTATCCAAGCCTTCTTGCTCGGCTTGCTTCTTTACATCTTGCGAACCGGGAACAACCATGAGACGAAGTCCATCTGCAACTTTCTTCCCTTTCAACATACCAGCAGCAAGACGCAAGTCAGAGATGCGGGAGTTGGTGCAGGAGCCGATGAAAACCACGTCTACTTTTTGACCGAGCAGCGATTGACCAGGCTGCAAGCCCATGTAGTTCATGGCTTTTTCGAAGGCGGCTTTTTGCGAAGGCTCACTAAATGATTCCGTAGTGGGAACGCGATCAGTGATCTTCATGCCCATGCCGGGATTCGTGCCGTAGGTGATCATCGGTTCGAGGTCAGCGGCATTGAGAACAATAGACTTATCGTACACGGCGCCTTCGTCACTGGGCAGGGTCTTCCAGTAGGCAACGGCTTTGTCCCAGTCTGCGCCTTGGGGAGCGAACTCGCGTCCTTTGAGATATTCGAAAGTGACTTCGTCGGGGGCGATCATGCCTGCACGTGCGCCGCCTTCAATGGACATGTTGCAGATGGTCATGCGTTGTTCCATGGTCAGCCCACGAATGGCTTCGCCGGTGTATTCGAAGACATGCCCCGTTCCCCCACCCACGCCGATCTTAGCGATGAGCGCAAGGATGATGTCTTTGGCAGAAACGCCGGGACCCAATTTGCCGTCCACGCGGACTTCGTAGGTTTTGGGTTTCTTCTGCAAGAGACATTGAGTCGCAAGGACGTGTTCAACTTCTGAAGTACCGATGCCGAACGCGAGTGCGCCAAATGCGCCATGTGTAGCCGTGTGACTATCGCCGCAGACGATGGTCATGCCGGGCTGGGTGCGCCCGAGTTCCGGTCCGATCACGTGGACGATACCGCGGTGCGGACTGGTCATGCCGTGCAGGGTGATGCCAAATTCAGCGGCATTGGTTTCCATCTGCTTGATCTGTGCGGCTGCCATTGCATCGGCAATCGGCACATCAATGGGAGTGGTTGGGATGGAGTGATCCATCGTTGCCAAAGTTTTGTCGGGGCGGCGAATTTTCAGCCCACGAGTGCGGAGTCCGGTAAAGGCTTGGGGAGAGGTTACCTCGTGAACGAGGTGCAGGTCAATGTAGAGGACGGCGGGAGCGCCTTCCTGCTCGGTGACGACGTGAGAGTCCCAGATTTTTTGAAAGAGTGTTTTTGGTTGATTTGCCATATTCGATACCTTGTTAAATTTTTTTTATTCCATAATGATTTGACCGTAGACCGACGACTGCTGACGGCGGTCAATGGTCAGTCGTCGGCGGTCTTATCCCAGCATCACCCCAAGATCGTTCGGCGTTTTGCCTTTGCCTTCGGTTTGGGCGATGATGAGTTTGTTCAACGCGTTGATGTATGCCTTGGCGCTGGCGACGATGATGTCAGAATCTGCGCCATGTCCGCCGTAAACGCGCTTGTATTCCACTTCACTTTGCGCATCCATGGTGGTGGAACCGCCTTCGTTTTGAATACGGACTGTCACTTCACCAAGTGCGTCAATGCCCTCGGTAATGGCGTGAATGTTGAACTCCAGCAATGTACAAGGAACATTCACGATCGCATCAATGGCCTTATAGGTTGCATCCACAGGACCAGTACCGATGGCAGCAATGGTGTGAACAACGCCGTCAGGTCCGCGTAAACGGATGGTGGCGGTGGGCATGCCCACTGTGCCGCTGGTCACTTGTAAGCCATTCAACAGATACACATCACGCGGCTTGTAAAACTCATCGGCAACCAAGGCTTCGAGGTCGAGGTCGGTAATGACCTTCTTGCGGTCGGCAAGTTCTTTGAAGCGCGCGAATGCCTTATCAAGTTCAACATCATCGAGCGAGTGCCCCATTTCCGCCAGACGGTTGCGCAGCGCGGCACGACCGGAATGTTTGCCCAGCACCAGGTTGGTCTGATTCACACCCACATCTTCGGGGCGCATGATCTCGTATGTGCTTTGGTGTTTCAGCATGCCATCCTGATGAATACCGGCTTCATGCGCGAAAGCATTTGACCCAACGATGGCTTTATTCGGTTGCACAACGATACCGGTGTAATTGCTAACCAGTTTCGAGATGCGCGAGAGTTGCTGAGTCTCAATCCCAGTTTCCAAGCCAAAGACCGGGTGACGCGTTTTCAACGCCATCACTACTTCTTCAAGCGAGGTGTTGCCCGCGCGTTCACCGATTCCGTTCACGGTCACCTCGGCTTGACGTGCTCCTGCGCGGATGCCCGCCAGTGTGTTCGCGGTGGCGAGTCCCAGATCATCGTGGCAATGCACAGAAACCGTGATCCCATCATGCATGCCCGGCGTATTTTTGATGATGCCATCGATCAATTTGAAAAATTCATCGGGGGTGGTGTAGCCGACTGTATCGGGAATATTGAGCGTGGTTGCACCGGCTTTGATAGCTTCACCCAACACAACATATAAGAATTCAGGCTCAGAACGTCCGGCATCTTCAGGTGAGAACTCAACGTCCGCGCATAAGGAACGCGCATACGTCACCATTTCAGAAACACGCTGCACCACATCTTCGGGATCCATCTTCAACTTGTGCTTCATATGGATTGCCGATGTAGCCAGGAACGTGTGAATGCGCGGCTTCTTCGCTCCTTGCACGGCTTCCCATGCCTTATCGATATCGGGCTTATTGGCACGAGCCAAGCCAGCGATGACGGGAACCTTCGCATCAGGACTTCCATTGGGCGGGTTGCCCACTTCGAGCGCGATCCGGCGGACGGCTTCCAGATCATCCGGCGAAGCAGCAGGGAAGCCAGCTTCGATGATATCCACGCCGAGGCGGGCGAGGTTGTACGCCACTTCCAATTTTTCGGCAGAGGTCATCGTTGCGCCGGGAGATTGTTCGCCGTCTCTCAAGGTTGTATCAAAAATTTTGACGTAGTTAGACATATATGTCTCCACATCAAATACCGAATATCGAGTATTCGAGTATTCGATATTCGGTTACTTCTTCCAATTTTCAGGGCGCAGCGAACGAACAGCGGCACCAGCACGCCACATTTCCGAATCGCGGATGGCGGCGAGTTCCACTTCGAGCTTGGCACGATAATCGGGCTGGCTGTTGGCTTCGAGGGTAATGCGGGCTTCGTTACCGGTCGCAACGCTTTCATACAAGTCTTTGAAGACGGGTGCAGTTGCATCACGGAACTTGTCTTTCCAATCGAGTGCGCCGCGCTGAGCGGTGGTCGAGCAGTTGGCATACATCCAGTCCATACCGTTCTGTCCAACGAGGCGGATGAGGGATTGAGTTAACTCTTCTACTGTTTCGTTGAAAGCTTCAGAGGGAGAATGTCCATGTTTGCGGAGTTCGTTGTACTGGGCTTCCATCACACCTGCGAGAGCCCCCATGAGAATACCGCGTTCGCCTGTAAGGTCAGAGAGTACTTCATTTTCGAAGGTAGTTGGGAAGAGGTAACCCGCACCGATGGCGATACCCAACGCAATGGTGCGGTCTTTTGCCTTGCCGGTTGCATCCTGGTGGATAGCGTAGCTGGCATTGATACCAGAACCTTCCAGGAAGTTAACCCGCACACTGCGTCCAGAGCCCTTGGGGGCAACCAAAGCCACATCTACGTGCGGAGGCGGGATCACTCCAGTGTCATCCTTGAAGGTGACAGAGAAGCCATGAGAGAAGTAGAGCATATCACCTTCATTGAGGTGTTCCACGATCGCGGGCCACTGTGAACGCTGACCGGCATCTGAAAGTAAATACTGAATGACAGTGCCTTTTTCTACCGCTTCTTCCACTTCGAAGAGAGTCTTGCCGGGAACCCAGCCATCGGCAATGGCTTTATCCCAATTAGACGTACCCTTGCGCTGGCCGACAATGACGTTAATGCCGTTGTCGCGCATGTTCATTGCCTGAGCCGGTCCCTGCACACCATAGCCGACCACAGCCACTACTTCATTCTTCAAGACTTCACGCGCCTTTTCAAGCGGGAATTCATCGCGGGTAACAACATCTTCCACCACACCACCGAAATCGATCTTAGCCATTTTTTATTCTCCTGATTTTGTTTAAAGTTTTTGATTACAAGTTGAAGGTTGCAGGTTTCGTTATTTCTGCGAGCCTCATTTTGACTTTTTCAGTCTTTACGGCGCCATGACCGCCATATCCATCACGTCTTCATAACGGCGCCCATCCAACCCGGGCATACGGCGAATGCCGTCGTTGTTGCCGCGTGTCATCGAGATCTGACCGGTGCGCACCATTTCCATGATACCGATCGGGCGCAGAAGCTCGATCATGCCTTCGATCTTATCTTCGGTGCCGGTGATCTCCACGATGACAGACTCAGGGGCAACGTCCACAATGTGGGCGCGGAAGATCTCGGCGAGTCCGTTCACTTCTGCGCGGCGTTCCGGTCCGACCTTGACCTTGATCAGAGCCAGGTCACGGGTTACAGAAGGCTGGCGGGTGACATCCTGCACATCGATCACGTTAACCAATTTATATAAATTGGCTTCCAGTTTATGCGCATCCATGTCCCCATTGGGGCAATCGACCACGATGGTCATGCGCGAAACTTCAGGGTTTTCGGTACGTCCTACCGCCAGAGATTCGATATTGAAGTTACGGCGGCGAAACAGTGAAGAAACACGGTTCAACACGCCAGGTTTGTTCTCAACTAATGCAATGAAGGTGTAGTTCATTTTTCTCCTTTGATAAGGGACAAAGTCCATTATCGTTTTTACGCTTTTTCCGGTCTCTGCAGCATTTCGTGAAGGGCTGCACCGGCGGGAACCATCGGGTAGACCGCATCTTCACGTTCCACTTTGAATTCGAGCACCGTCGGTCCTTTGATGCTGCGCGCCCAGGCAATGGCTTCGTCTACTTCTTCGCGCTTGGTCACGCGGCGGGCGGGTACGCCATGCGCCTCTGCCAGTTTGACAAAATCTGGAGTGACCATATTCACAGCTGAATAGCGCTTCTCAAAGAAGAATTCCTGCCACTGACGGACCATGCCAAGAAAGTTATTATTCATGATGGCAACTTTCACATTCGCGCCTTCCTGAACGGCAGTGGTCAATTCAGCAGCCGTCATCTGGAAACCACCATCCCCAGCCACAGCCCAGATCTCCTGATCTTTCGCCGCAAACCAGGCACCAATGGCGGAAGGCAGACCGAAGCCCATCGTACCTGCACCGCCGGAGGTGATCCAACGGTTTGGCTTGTCGAGCTGGTAATACTGCGCTGTCCACATCTGGTGCTGTCCCACATCGGTGGTGACGATCGCGCCGCCGCCGGTCGCCTTCCAGATATCTGCAATAAGATGAGCCACATAGAGCTTGCCATCATTATTCCAATTCATAATGCTGCGTTTATCGGCTTCGGATTTCCAGCCATTGATCTCAGACTTCCAATCCTCATGGTCATATTCATCCACCATCGGGATGAGATCGTTCAGGACGGTTTTCAGGTCGCCCACCAAAGGGACGTCCGCATAGACGTTCTTGTGTAATTCGGACGGGTCGATCTCGATATGAATTTTCTTCGCGCGTGGCGCATAGGTCTTGAGAGTGCCGGTCACACGGTCATCGAACCGCATACCAAAAGCAAGGATCAAGTCAGAATTCTGGATCGCCATATTCGTATGCACTTCGCCGTGCATACCCATCATGCCAAGGCTTAATTCATGCGAAGACGGGAACGCGCCCAACCCTAACAACGTGCTTGCCACCGGGGTTTGCGTTTTGACTGCGAACTGAAGCAATTCCTGCTCCGCTTTGGACATCAGCACGCCGTGTCCACACAGGATGATGGGCTTCTTCGCCTTCTCAAGCAATTTCACCGCATCATCCAAAGATGGACGCGGCGCATGCATCACCGGCTGGTAGCCGGGTAGTTTTACTTCGTCCGGATATTCGAACTCGCAAGATTCGATCTGAGCGTTCTTGCAGATATCGATCAAAACGGGTCCCGGTCTGCCGCTTTTGGCAATGTAAAACGCCTCACGAATCGTCTCCGCAATTTCATCTGCACGGGTCACCAGATAGTTATGCTTCGTGATGGGCAGGGTGATCCCTGTCACATCCGTTTCCTGGAAGGCGTCGCCGCCGATGAGATGAGCCGCTACCTGCCCGGTAATGAAGACCACGGGAACCGAATCCATCATGGCTGTGGCAATACCAGTCACCAAATTGGTTGCACCAGGACCCGAAGTAGCCATTGCCACCCCGACCTTGCCGGAAGCCCGCGCATATCCATCTGCCATGTGCGCCCCACCCTGCTCATGCCGCACCAACACATGATGAACCGGATAGCTCAACATGGCATCGTAGATCGGCATATTTGAACCACCCGGATAGCCGAACACCACCTCCACGCCTTCGCGTGTGAGACATTCCCAAACAATTTCTGCACCTGTCTTTTTCATTCAATAATTCCTTTCAAATTCTGCATTCTACATTTTTCAATCTGAGCTCAAAACCGCTCCGGTATCCGCACTGGTTACAAAATGAGAATAGCGCTTCAACCACTTGGATTTGACGTTGGGCTGGAAGGGAGGCAATGCCGCAAGCCGGCTCTGGATCTCCGCCTCGTTTAACTTGACGTTGAGCGTACGCGCCACCAGGTCAATTTGGACAAGGTCCCCAGCCTGTAGCGCCGCGATCGGACCACGCGCCGCAGCCTCTGGTGAAACGTGACCAATACATGCGCCGCGTGTGCCGCCACTGAAACGTCCATCGGTGATGAGCGCGACCTTATCACCAAGTCCCTGCCCCATGATGGCAGATGTGGGCGAAAGCATTTCCTGCATGCCCGGTCCGCCTTTGGGACCTTCATAACGTACCACGACACAATCGCCAGCCTTAACCTTGCCCGCGAGGATTCCAGCCATTGCCTCATCCTGTGACTCGAAGATGACAGCCGGTCCTTCAAACTGCATCATCGGGGCACTCACGCCGCCGACCTTCACCACCGCCCCATTTGGTGCAAGGTTGCCGAACAAAATGGACAAACCGCCGCGCTTGGAGTGGGCATTTTCATAACGTCGAATGACTTCTTCATCCTGAATATCTTTGCCTTGAATCGATTCCCCCAATGTCTTGCCAGTGACTGTTATACGGTCCAAATGCAGCATCCCCGTCCCCCGTTGTACTTCGTTCAAGATCGCCGGGATCCCGCCTGCACGATGCACATCTTCCATATGCCATTTACCTGCCGGGCTCACTTTACAGATATGCGGCACCTTGTCTGCCACAGCATTGATGCGGGTCAACGGATAATCCACACCGGCTTCGTTGGCTAATGCCAGCGTATGCAGCACCGTGTTAGACGAGCCACCCATGGCCATATCCAGGGCAAAAGCATCGTCGATGGCGTCGGCGGTGACAATGTCACGCGGCTTGATATCACGTTCGATCAAGGTCATGATCTGAGCCGCTGCTTGTTTTGCCAGGGCTTCACGTTCGGGTGTCTTCGCCAGCGCAGAGCCGTTATATGGCAGAGCCAACCCCAACACTTCCATGAGGCAGTTCATCGAGTTAGCGGTGAACATCCCGGAGCAGGAGCCGCAGGATGGGCAGGCAAACTTCTCGAGCGTCAGGAGGCGCTTTTCGTCGATCTTGCCCGCAGAAAAAGCACCCACTCCTTCAAAGACGGAGATCAAGTCAAGCGTTTCGCCTTCGGGGGTCATGCCGGCTTTCATCGCGCCACCCGAAACAAAAATGGTCGGCACATTCACGCGCATGGCAGCCAGCAGCATGCCCGGTACGATCTTGTCGCAGTTCGGAATGCAGACCATCGCGTCAAAGCGATGTGCTTCCATCATGGTCTCCACACAGTCGGCGATCAACTCACGCGAAGGCAGTGAGTATTTCATACCCATGTGACCCATCGCCACGCCATCATCCACGCCGATGGTATTGAACTCGAACGGGACACAACCCGCCGCGCGGACGGCTTCTTTCACTAATTTGCCGAATTCCTGCAAATGCACATGACCGGGCACAACGTCTACATACGAATTGACGATGGCAACGAAGGGTTTATTGAAATCCTCGTCCTTCAAACCGGTGGCACGTAACAATGCGCGGTGTGGCGCTTTTTCGTACCCTTTTTTTACTGTATCTGAACGCATGTTTCTCCTTGATACCCATCTCCCCTCAGAAGAGGGAAAGGGTGAGGTTTGGGTATAAAAAGAGCCGCCCGTGGTTAGGGCGGCTCTCGTTCTTACTCAGTGGTCTATCTTACTCTCACCGCAGCCATCCTAACCGAAAATAATCCTTTAATAATAAGGACTACAATAAGGACGACAATAAGCGAGAGGTTGAACAACATATTCATGAGGTTTGACTTCGCCCGATTATAGGCGGAAACGGAAATCCGTCAAGAGCAATTTTTTCCGTTTCGGCAAAAAGGAACGATTACATTTTGTCCTTCAGGAATGTGCTCAGCTAGTCAGTTTCTCCAAAGCCGCACTTAAAACATCCACTGCTTTACGATAATCCTCCAAATAGATATGTTCATTTGGCGTATGATCCAATGCCGAATCACCGGGACCATACACCACAGCCGGGCAGCCCCACACCGGAGCGACGATGTTCAAGTCCGCAGTTCCTGTTTTGTAGACGAAACGCGGCTCACCGCCCTGCGACCTGATGCCACTTAAGAAGCTTCGTACCAGGAGGGAGTTCTTCTCACACTTCCATGCCGGGACGGGGAAGCCTATTGGTTCTATAAAGACCCTAAAGGTCTCAGAGACCTTTAGGGTCTCATTTAATATTTGATACCAATCTTCCGGCGAGACTTCCACCGGCAAACGCACACCGATCTTCAACCTGGCCCACTGTTCAAATTCATTCGAGTCTGAATCCATGCCGCGCAACGTAAGCAGAAGTTTATCGAAAACCTTTTGCCTATCCGCATTATACAGATCAACATAGGCTTTGACTTTCAACCACGTTTCAATCGCCGCTTCAGCCGCTGTCTCTTCACCGCTTGCCGTATGAGCCTGCCCGCGTTTGATGGTTACATGTGCCCACGCGCTGCCTTTGTATCCAAGCGAAACTCGATCCCATTGATTCGGTTCGCCGATGATGGCGAAGTCTGGTTTGTATTGCTGTAGCGACAAACCGCGCCCCTTCCGAATCGCGTTCCTCTTCCACCGCGCCGATGACTACAAATTGCCAGCCATCCTTCGCACCGACCTTTGCCACCGCATCCACAAAACTCGCCAGCGGACCTTTGGCATCTACCGAGCCGCGACCGTAGAGCAAGTCTGAGACTTGCTCTACTTTAATTTCACCTGGCACCGTATCAATGTGCCCCAGCAGAACCACCTGCTTCGTCCCCTGCCCCATCACACCGACAGCATTGCCAGCCTCATCCATAAATGCGGCGTCATATCCCAGTGACTTCATCCGCGCCACCAGCCATTCCACCGCGCCGCTTTCCTGCCCTGAGGGACTGTATTGGGAGATGAGACCGATAAGTGTTTCGGGAGATTGGTAATTGGTAATTGGTAATTGGTCAGTCATTGGTTTCTTGAGTCAATACTTCTGTGAGTACTTCCACCAGCTGGTCGATTTGTTCATAGGTGATCACGAGTGGAGGCAGGAGGCGGACTACAGTCAAGCCTGCATTCAACGCAATGATCTTTCTTTCCTGTAACGCCTTGATGTACCCTGTCACTTTTTGTTTCATTTCAATGCCAACCATCAAGCCAAGTCCACGCACTTCACGGATATTGGGAGATTGAATGGCTTTCAATTTATCCATCAAATACGCGCCTTTTGCCGCCGCTTGACCAGGCAGATCTTCATCTTTCATCACATCCAACGCCGCATTCGCCGCCGCACATGAAAGCGGATTGCCGCCAAAGGTCGAACCATGCACGCCCGGTGTGAGATTCTTGACGTTGGGTCCGATCAGCACCGCGCCCATGGGCACGCCCCCAGCGAGGGACTTGGCACAGGTCAACAGATCAGGCGTCACGTCGAAGTGTTGAACCGCGAACATCTTGCCAGTGCGCCCAAAGCCGGTTTGGATTTCATCCACGATCAGCAATGCACCGCGTTCATCACAAATACGGCGGGCGGCTTGGATATATTCAGCAGATGCTGGATACACGCCGCCTTCGCCTTGCAAAACTTCCAAAATCACAGCGGCGGTTTCTTCGTTGACGGCTTTATCGAGGGCTTCGATATTGTTGTACGAAACATGCGAAACGCCGGGCAATAGCGGTTCGAAGCCTTCGCGATATTTTTTATTGAAGGTGGCAGAGAGCGAGCCATAGGTCCGCCCATGAAAGGCACGCATAGCGGCGATGATATTTTTTCGTCCTGTCGAGATACGCGAAAACTTGAACGACGCTTCCACGGCTTCGGTGCCAGAGTTGCAGAAGAAGACTCTGTCCATGCCGGGAACAAGTGCAGTGATCTTTTCCATCAATGCGGCGCGTTGGTCATTGGGAAAAGTTTCAAACAAAGTAATGAGCGTATTCGCCTGCTTGTAAAGCGCCTCGGCGATCTTCGGGTGTGCATGCCCCAAGTTTGCCACGCCATGACCAGACGAGCAATCCAGATACTCGTTGCCATCCACATCGAACAGCGAAGCCCCTTGCCCACGGACGATGGTCAGTGTTTGCTTGGCGTACACGCCGGACGTGTGTTTATTTTCAGTTTCAACGATATTCATAGTTAACTCCAATGCAGAAGTCAGAATGATGAATGCAGAATTGAAATTCTAACTTCTGCATTCATCATTCTGCATTTAAGAAAAGTGACTCTGTAAACTTCGATATTGCAATTCTTTTTTGTTCAATGCCTGTATGGCAGCGACTGCCGCAATGCCTGCTGAAAGTGTCGTCAACAATGGAACATTCATTGCGATCGCCGCCGCACGGATGCGCGCTCCGTCTGAATGAGCATGCGTACCCAGTGGCGTATTCACGATCAACTGCACTTTACCGCTGCGGATCAGATCTTCAATGGCAGTAGAGCCTTCGTCGATCTTGCGCACCACTTCCACAGTTAAACCAACTTTGCTAAAAAAGTCAGCGGTGCCAGGGGTGGCGTACAAAGCAAAACCCATGCGAGATAGATCTCGCGCAACTTTCAATGCAGCACTCTTATCATAATCATTCACACTGACAAGCACTGCCCCACTTTGTGGCAAGCTCTGCCCTGCTGCGATCTGGGATTTTGCAAACGCGTGACCGAAGCGGGAGGCATGTCCCATCACTTCACCGGTTGAACGCATTTCGGGACCAAGTAATGAACTGGATCCGGGTAATTTCTTGAAGGGCAACACTGCTTCCTTGATGAAGAAACCATCCACATGCGGTTCTTCCGTCACATCAAGTTCTGCTAATTTCTTACCAGCCATCACTTGCGCGGCTTTGTACGCGAGATTTAAATTTGTGGCTTTGCTGGCATATGGCACAGTCCGTGAAGCACGCGGGTTCACTTCCAGCACACAGACCACTTCGTCTTTCAACGCGAACTGCACATTCATGAGTCCTCGAACACCGAGGGCAAGCCCAAGTTGCTCTGTATATTCGCGCATGATCCCCAAATGGAATTCACTAACCTTATACGGCGGAAGCACACAAGCAGCATCTCCCGAATGCACGCCTGCCTCTTCGATGTGCTGCATGATCGCACCGACAACAACATTATCACCGTCAGATAAAGCATCGACGTCGATCTCGAAAGCGTCTTCCATGAATTTATCAATCAGTATCGGTTGACCAGGAGCCGCCTCGATCGCCTTTTGAATGAATCCTGCTAAATGAGCCTCAGACTCCACGAGAGCCATGGCTCGCCCACCCAAAACAAAAGACGGGCGAACCAACACAGGATAACCAATCCTTTCAGCAATGACACGCGCCTCGTCCAGTGACCGGGCAATTCCATTTTCAGGCTGGGGAATGTCCAACTCTTTGAGCAGTTTCGCAAACTCTTCGCGATCTTCAGAGAGTTGAATGGCGTGCGGTGACGTTCCTAAGATTTTCACACCCGCCGCTTCGAGTCCTGCCGCCAAGTTGAGCGGAGTCTGCCCGCCGAATTGGACGATGACGCCGATGGGTTGCTCTTTATCAATGACGTTCAATACATGCTCAAGTGTGAGCGGCTCGAAATACAAGCGGTCTGCCGTGTCGTAATCGGTGGACACGGTTTCGGGGTTGCAGTTGTACATGATGGTTTCAAATCCCATCTCAGACAAAGCGAACGCCGCCTGACAACAGCAATAATCAAATTCAATACCCTGACCAATGCGATTCGGTCCGCCGCCGAGGATGAGGATCTTTTGCTTATCCGTCGGGCGGGATTCGTCACCCATTTCGTATGCAGAGTATAGATACGGCGTCTGCGATTCAAACTCTGCGGCGCAGGTGTCGACTCTTTGGAATGTTGGAAGGATGTTGAGTTTCTTCCGTAATTCGCGGAGATTGGTAATTGGTGATTGGTAATTGGTAAGTAGGCGGGCAATATGTGAATCCGAGAAGCCTAATTGTTTAGCGATACGAATCACAGGTTTCAGTTCTGCCTCGGTCTTGCAATTACCAATTACTACTTCCCAATTACTGATTTCTTTCATCTGAGCCAGGAACCACAGGTCATAGCCGCTCGCTTTGGAAATTTCTTCTAGTGAAATTCCCTGCCGAATTGCTCGATAGACACGGAACAATCGGTCTGCGGTGGGAAGTTTCAGCGTGGACAATGTTTCGGGTTCAGCGGGCAACTCTCGGCTGGGACCGGAGCCGTCGAGGGCGTCGACTCCGATTTCGAGGGATTGGATCGCTTTGTTCAAGGCTTCGGGGAAGGTGCGTCCCAATGCCATCACCTCACCCACCGATTTCATCTGCGGACCAAGAGTTGGATCCACGCCAGGGAATTTCTCGAACGCCCAGCGCGGAATCTTGGTGACGACATAATCGAGCGAAGGCTCGAAGGCGGCTTTGGTTTGACCTGTGATGTCGTTAGTGATTTCGTCTAGGGTGTAACCGACAGCGACAAGCGCGGCAAGTTTGGCAATGGGAAAGCCCGTGGCTTTGGACGCCAATGCAGACGAACGACTCACACGCGGATTCATTTCGATGACAACAATGCGTCCCGTTTTAGGATCCACACCGAATTGCACATTCGAACCGCCCGTTTCCACACCAACCGCAGAGAGAACACGATGCGCAAGGTCGCGCAAGACTTGATACTCACGATCAGTCAGCGTTTGCGCAGGCGCGACGGTGATGCTATCACCGGTGTGAACGCCCATCGCGTCGAGATTTTCGATGGAGCACACGACAACAAAGTTATCGGCTTTGTCGCGCATTACTTCGAGTTCATATTCCTTCCAACCAATGACAGACTCTTCGAGCCATGCCTGTCCGATCGGAGATTCGGAAATCGCGCTGCGCACGGCTTCTTTCAGTTGAGCGGGGTCATAAACCCACGACGCGCCAGTGCCGCCCATCGCAAACGAAGCGCGGACAAGAACGGGATAGCCCGTTTGTTTCACGAGTTCTTCTGCCTCTGCGAGTGAATACGCCGCTCCCCCGCGCGGAACGGGAATATTATTTTTCTGCATCGTCTCACGAAAGAGCAGACGATCTTCGGCAGCTTTGATAGCACTGAGTTTCGCGCCAATTAATTGCACGCCATATTTTTCAAGTACGCCGTTTTCACTGAGAGCGAGCGCAAGGTTTAGTCCCGTCTGCCCGCCCACAGTGGGAAGCATGGCATCAGGTTTTTCTTGCGCGATGATGGCTTCCAGCGACTCGGGTGTGAGCGGTTCGATGTAGGTCGCATCTGCAATTTCGGGGTCGGTCATGATGGTGGCGGGATTTGAATTGACCAGCACCACACGATAGCCTTCCGCTTTGAGAGCTTTGACCGCTTGCGTGCCAGAATAATCGAATTCAGCCGCCTGACCGATAACGATGGCGCCTGAACCCGGAACAAGGATGGTATGAATGTCTGTGCGTTTCATATTATTTACCCCCGATCATGTTGAAGAATTCACCGAAAATATCATGGGCATCATGCGGACCCGGCGCAGACTCAGGATGAAACTGAACGCTGAACACAGGTTTCTTTTTCATCCGAATGCCTTCCAACGAGTCGTCGTTCAAACTTTTGTATGTAATTTCCACTTCATCTTTGTTCAAGTCACCCGCGGTGACACAGTAGTTATGGTTTTGTGCAGTGATGAGAACCTCTCCGCTTGGCAAATGCTGAACGGGATGATTCCCGCCGTGATGTCCGAATTTGAGGCGGTAGGTGTCGGCTCCGAGCGCACGACCGATGAGTTGATGCCCAAGACAAATGCCAAACATCGGTACGTTGCTTTCAATCAATTTTTCGACAGCTTCAACGGCATAGGGCAGGCCCGCCGGGTCGCCGGGACCGTTCGAGAGAAAGATGCCGTTGGGGTTTAGTGCGAGCACTTCTTCCGCAGAAGTATCCGCAGGGACAACAGTCACATTTGCGCCATATGAAGATAAATGGCGCAGGATGTTTTCTTTGATACCAAAATCATATGCAATAATTCGATATTCGTTATTCGATCTTCGATTATCGAGTTTCGAATTATCGGATCTTTCCACCCACTTACTCCCCGCATCATCCGACCAGTGATACGTCTCTTCGCAGGTTACTTCTTTCACCATGTCACGCCCGTCGAGTCCACTCCACTCGCGCGCCATCTTCAACAACGATTCGGCAGACGTACCTTTTGTAGAGAGCGCCGCTTTTTGCGTGCCGCCGTCGCGCAGTTTACGAGTTAACCAGCGCGTGTCCACACCGCCGATACCAGGGACTCCGTGTTGGGCAAGCCAGTCAGATAAAGAAAGTGCCGAACGCCAGTTCGACACCACAGGACTCAAAGCACGGATGACAGCAGCAGACACTTGCGGATGTGCCGATTCGTCATCTTCTGTATTGATGCCCACATTCCCAATGTGTGACACGGTGAACAGCACACCCTGTCCGCGGTAGGATGGGTCGGTAAGGATCTCTTGGTAACCAGTCATGCTGGTGTTGAATACCAACTCAAAAACGGCATCGGTCTCCGCACCAAATGCCTGACCTTCCAAGATGGTTCCATCTTCCAAAACGAGTGTTGCAAACTTCATGAATTCACCTAATGGTCATTAAGATATGCAGCGATCATGGCATCATAATGGGCTGTCACTTGAAAGCCCTTGACGGCAAGTTGCTTGCGAAATTCAAATGGGATGGTGCCTTCGTTCAATTTCGATAATACTTCGGGATAATCCGCGGGATTGCAGACGAGAGTAACACGCTCATGGTTCTTTGCCGCTGCACGGATGAGCGTAACGCCGCCGATGTCGATGTTTTCAATAACATCTGCATATGTCACATTCGGTTTTGAAATGGTGGCTTCAAAAGGATAGAGATTGACGACCACCAGGTCAATAAAATCCCAACCGAGGTTTTGAAGTTCGGCAAGATCCGCTTCAGTAGGGCGGGCAAGTAACCCGCCATGGATGGCAGGATGCAGGGTCTTGACGCGCCCGCCAAGAATTTCAGGCGAGTGGGTGTACTCGGAAACTTCGGTGACGGTCAAGCCGTTCTCGTGCAGGAGTTTGGCTGTCCCACCGGAAGCGAGCAGAGTCCAATTCAAGGCGGTGAGACCCTTGGCAAGATCTACAATGCCGGTCTTATCGTGAACAGAAAGAATTGCTTTGGGCATAAAAAATCCTTGTGCAGGGCGGATCGCGATCCGCCCCTGCTATTTAATGATGAAACAACCGCACTCCAGAAAAGACCATTGTCATGTCATAGTCATTCGCCGCCTGAATGACAACATCATCGCGGGTGGAGCCGCCGGGTTCAAGCACATATTTCACACCGCTGGCTGCGGCACGGTCGATCGAGTCGCGGAAGGGGAAGAAGGCATCGGAACCGAGAGTGGCGGAATCCAGCTTGGAGAGCCAGTCCTGTTTTTCGGGGAGAGTCAACTGCGGCGGAGTCTGAGCGAAGATCTCATCCCAGGCAGATTTTTCGTTGGGGGTTACATCATCGCGCAGGAACTGGTCGATGGCATTGTCTCGGTCTGGTCTTTTGATATTTGATTTGAAAGGCAACCCCAACACTGCAGGATGCTGACGCAGCCACCACAAGTCCGCTTTTTGCCCGGCAAGGCGCACGCAATGAATGCGTGATTGCTGCCCCGCCCCCACCCCAATGGTCTGACCGTCTTTTACGAAACAGACCGAATTCGATTGTGTGAACTTGAGCGTAACCCACGCGAGGATCAGATCACGCATGGCGGATGCAGGCAGATCTTTATTCGTGGTGACGATATTTGAAAAATCATCTGGTACTACACGGCGATCATGCCGCCGCTGTTCGAAACGGATGCCAAACACATCACGCTGTTCCTGCAAGTCACCCGGCTCATACGCCGGGTCAATTTGAATGACCGCATATTTGCCCTGTTTCTTTGTTTTGAGAATTTCAAGCGCGGCAGGTTCGTACGCGGGTGCGATCACTCCATCTGAAACTTCACGCGCGATCAACCGGGCAGTTGGCACATCCACCGTATCAGAGAGCGCGATGAAATCACCGAACGAGCAAAGCCGATCCGCACCACGGGCGCGGGCATACGCCGTGGCAAGCGGCGAGAGTTCAAGGTCATCGACAAAATATGCCCGCTTCAAAACATCTGAAAGCGGAACACCCACCGCAACACCCGCCGGGCTGACATGTTTGAACGAAGCCGCCGCGGGCAAGCCCAGCGACGCATTCAACTCACGCACCAATTGCCAGGCGTTGAGCGCATCGAGCAGATTGATGTAACCCGGCGAACCGTTGAGGACCTTGATGGGTAAATCTACGCCCGCTGCCATGAACACACTGGCAGGCGCCTGCTGTGGATTGGTCCCATAACGAAGTTTCAAAGAAGCGCTCATCGTTTCACCTTTGTAAAAATCGCGTCATTGTACTGCTCCTGACTTGTCTAGTCAACCTACTCAATGACGGTCCCATTCCCTGCCAGCGCACTTGAGACCGGGTTTTGAATGCGACCATCGGCAATGATGACGCGTTTCACGCCGCCTTTGAGAGCTTCTTCTGCTCCGAGGACTTTCTTCTTCATGCGACCTTGCGCCGCCTCACTCGCCGCCGCAAGTTGACTCTGCGGCAGTTGCCGAATGAGCGTTGATTCATCTGGGAAGTTTTTCATCAAGCCAGGAACCGCAGTGAGCAACAACAGATTCTCCGCCTTCAGCGCGGATGCCACCATCGCCGCCGCGCGGTCGGCATCTACATTCAATGCCTCCCCTTTTTCACTGACCGCCACCGGTGCGATCACGGGCATGTAGCCCGCATCCAGTAACATGGTCAATAATTCGCTGTTCACTTTTTCGATCTTGCCCGTGTAATCATCGCGGATGATCTTACGCTTGCCATTCTCGATGCTCTGCACAGACTCTTTGCGCGTGGCTTGCATCAGTTTCCCATCAAGCCCGCACAACCCAAAAGCATTCACACCTAACATTTGCAATTGCTCGGTGAGCAAAGAATTGACCTTGCCATTAACCGCCATCAAAAAGATCTCCAGCGTTTTGCGATCGGTATAACGCGAGGTATATCCCGAGGGCGAGGTGATCATCTTCGGCGGCGTGCCAAGACCTTCGCCCAATGCATTCGCCTCAGCCGAACCGCCATGCACGAAAACCAACTTCTTGCCTTGATTTAATAACTCTACGGCATCTTTGCAGATCGCGGAAAAATCTACGCCTTCGGTGCCACCGAGTTTGACTACAGTAACTGAGGTATGTTCTGTCATAATTTCCTGTCCAAAACGATATTCGATACTCGAAATTCGAATATCGAATTATCTAATATCGAGTATCTCTAAATCGGATGTAAACCCATAAACTCCAAGCCAAGCGTCTCATCCCATCCCATCATCAAATTCAGACACTGCACCGCCGTACCCGAAGCACCTTTCATCAGGTTGTCGATCGCACACATCGCTACGATGTGACCGTTACTCTCATCCAGTTCAAATCCCAAATCGGCATAATTCGAGCCAGCAAGGATCTTCGGCTCCGGCACACGGTAAATTCCGCGCTGTTCCTTCACCACCCGCACGAATGGATTTTCATTCGCCACTGCTCTATAAGCTTTCCACAAATCTTTTGTCGCCACACCAGGCTTGACCTTGGCATGAGCCGTCGCCAACACCCCGCGGACAATGTCCACTGCGGTCATGGTCAGTGAAATGTCTTTTACGCCCATTTCCTGAATCACTTCGGCGGTATGACGATGCCCGAACGCAGAGAACGTGCGGATTACATTCGCCCGTTCCGCATGCAGCGAACCGGAATTTCCTTCCGCGCCGCCTTCAGAGGAACCCACTTTAATCTCGATAATTACTGGTGAAGCCAGATCGATCAACCCCGCTTTGACCAATGGCAGCAACGCAAGGTTGCTCGCCGTAGCATTGCATCCCACCCCGCTGATATAACTCGCCTTGGAAATCTCTTCGCGATGCAGTTCAGGTAAGCCATACACGAATTTACTCAACCACTCGGGCGCGGCATGAGCTTCGCCGTACCACTTCTCGTAAAACTCCGCATCCCGCAGACGGAAGTCCGCCGCGAGGTCAATAATTTTTGTTCCGAGCTTGGCATATTCTTCAATATTCTTCTGCGCCTGTCCATGCGGCTGGGCGAGGAAGAGAATATCCACCGACTCCAATTGCGACGGGTCGCTAAACTTTAACTGTGTGCGTTTGCGCAAATTAGGGTGAGTCTGATATACATACTCCCCTACCCGTGAACGCGAAGTGACTTGTTTGATTGCCACATTCGGGTGCCCGAGCAACAAGCGCAGCAACTCGCCACCACCATATCCCGAACCTCCAATAATTGAAACAGTTGTCATACAACTCCTTTTCCTATATAATGCTGAAAAAAAACACCTTTTTGAGGAAAAATGCCCGTTATTTATAATATTTTTTCAGAACTCAATCTCATCATTTATGTTGGCACTGGTCTAGTCACCCCAACAGAATTTTTCAGGGTTGGGGATGAAGCACTTCAGAACCCTCATATAACAGAAAATATGAAAGTTATTCTGGATTTCTTCAATGCCGAGCTTGACACCTCTGTATCTGATATTCACCTTGCCATTTTCAAAAATAACGAAGCAAAGCAACTAGGCAAGGGGGTCGGTCAAACAGCAGTTTATACACGCAGTGCGACGATGAAGTTTCTTGGCGTAGCATTAAGGCAGATTTCTTTTGATTCGGTTGCCAACTTCAGTATTTTCCACAATCAAAGCGACGCCATCCAATGGTTGGGTTTGGAAGAAGAGTCTGTGATCGCGAGCTGGGAAACCCTGACAAAACAAATCGAGAGAACGTAAAATCAAACATCAAGTTGTCTTGGTAGATTTTTTTGCCACTTTGACCACATATTCCACGATCTCGCCTGCAATATCAATACCGCTCACAGGCTGCATGGTATGAAATTCCATGGTGTGATTGATCTCATTGACCACAAGTCCCTTTTCAGGGTGCTCCACCAAGTCCACGCCAAGCAAGCCGCCGCCCACCGCCTTTGAAGCACGCAGACAAATATCTTCGATCTCCGGCGTGATCGGACACAACTCACCGCTGCCGCCGCGCGCCGTATTCGTGATCCAATGCTCCGAAGTGCGATACATCGCCGTCAATACACGGTCACCGATCATGATGACGCGAATATCACGCCCGGGCTTCTCAATGAATTCCTGAATATAAAAAACCGAATGCTGCACCGAACCCAGCGTGGACTTATGCTCCAGCACCGCCTCCGCCGCATCGCGGTCATTGACCTTCGCCAGCAACCTTCCCCACGAACCGACAACCGGCTTCAACACCACCGGATAGCCAAAGGCTTCAATCGCTTCAAGCGCCGCTTCGGGAGTGAAGGCGGTCACGTTATGCGGCTGAGGCACACCATCACGTGCCAGCACAGCGCTGGTCATCAACTTGTCACCGCACACTTCCGCCACTGCCGCCGTGTTCACCGTTGGTACACCGAACGAGTTCAGCAAACGTAAGGCATACAACCCGCTGTTGTAGCTGATACTGCGTTCCAGCACCGCGTCATACTGCTTCCACGGTTCAGGCTTCTCCAGGTCAAAACTAATCGCGCGGTCATCGAGGCGGTCATAGTCAATGCCGCGTTTTTCCATCGCGCCAAAGATCCATTTCTCTTCCACACGCACACGGGAATATAGGACGCCAATCTTTAATCGTCGTTGCATAATGTTCTCCGTAGGGGCGACTCGCGAGTCGCCCCTACATCAAATAATTATTCACCCCAATCTTCCTGTTCCATCGGCGCGAGCTGCACAGCGGCAGGGTCGATCGAGGTCACTTCCAGATCCACGCCGCAATCCGAGCAGACGATGATCTCACCGGCTTCGGTTCCAGCCGCCAACTCAATCTGGGCTTCACATTCGGGGCATACAACTGTAGACATGATTTATTCTCCTTTGATTTTTGAAATTTGATTTTTGACCGATTGGAGACTCGTGCCGCCAACCGTATTTCTTTTATTGATCGATTCCAGCGGATCGAAAACTTTCACCACATCCGCCTCAAAAACTGGACTGATCGCCTGATACGCTTCGAGGGGCAGTTCCTCCATCCGAACATTCCCCTCCCCCGCCGCACGGACAACTTTCCCCGCCAGCGAGTGCGCTTCTCTGAACGGCACACCTTTCTCCACGAGATAATCTGCCAAGTCCGTTGCCATCATCGTCGAGTCGATGGCGCTTCGCATTCGTTCCGGCTTGACGGTGATCGTCCGCAACGCCGCCGCCATGACGGGTAATATCGAAAGCAAGGTATCCGTCGCTGCAAAGACAGGCGCTTTGTCTTCCTGCAAATCTTTGTCGTAAGTAGAGGGCAACCCCTTGAGCGTGGACATCAACCCCGTCAGCAAGCCGATCATCGTCCCTGCCTTGCCGCGAGTTAACTCAAAAACATCGGGGTTCTTCTTCTGCGGCATCAAGCTAGAGCCAGTCGAGAAAGCATCGGAGAGTTCGAAGAAGCCAAACTCTGCGGTGGTGTACAAAACAATTTGTTCAGCTAATTTGCTCAAGTGGACAGATGCCATCGAACAGACGAACAAATACTCCGCTGCAAAATCCCGGTCTGAAACGGCATCCAGGCTATTCTGCGAAACTTCCGAAAAGCCAAGGTTTTTCGCCAGCGCATCACGGTCAAGCGCAAAGGGAGCACCTGCCAAGGCACCGCTTCCCAACGGCAGAACGGATACACGTTTGGTCAAGTCATTCAAGCGTTCCACATCGCGCTTCAACGCCCAATAGTGACTCAACCACCAATGTCCCAACAAAATCGGCTGCGCTCTCTGCAAGTGAGTGTAGCCCGGCATGATGGTCTCGCCTGCAAGTTCAGCCTGCTCCACCAATGCAGATTGCAGATTGAGGAATGATGAATGAAGTTCAGGAATCGCCTGCAACATCCATAATCTGAAATCTGTGGCGACCTGGTCATTGCGGCTTCGTCCCGTATGAAGTTTGCCAGCGGCGGCACCGATGAGTTCGCTGAGTCTGCGTTCCACTGCGGTGTGGATATCTTCGTCAGAGGGTTGGAAGATAAACTCACCCGAAGCGAATTCTTTTCGGACAGTATCCAGCCCGAGCGAGATCGAGGCGTGTTCTTCATCCGTAAGAATGCCTGCGTTATGAATCGCCGCAGCCCAAGCAATACTTCCTTCCACATCCTGAATCGCCATGCGCTGATCAACAGGCAGGGACGAATTAAGCGCCCATGCGAGAGAGTCTAATGATTGAGTAAATCTGCCACCCCAAAGGGTCATGTGATTTCCTTTCGGTCAGTTAGTAAATTAGTAGATTGGTAAATTGGTGGCTTGGTTTGCCCAATGTACCAATCTACCGATTCCCAACTCACTAATCTCTCTTGAACTTTGAATAATCCGGCTTGGGCATATCGAGACCGGAAACGGGCAGACCGTTCATGGCGCGGACTTTCATGCTGAGACCATAAAGTCGAATGAAGCCTTCAGCATGGCTCTGATCGTAGACATCTTCTTGACCAAAGGTGGCGAAGTCTTCGCGATACAAACTGAACGGCGACTTGCGCCCGGCGGTGATGATGTTGCCTTTATAAAGTTTGAGGCGCACGGTGCCGGTGACGGGTCCCTGTGTGGAATTGACGAAGGCATCAAGCGCTTCGCGCAGCGGAGTGAACCACAAACCGTTGTAGGTGATCTCGGCATATTTGACGGCGACAACTTGCTTGTAGTGCAAAGTCTCGCGGTCGAGAATGAGCGACTCAAGTTCGCGATGAGCATACAGAAGAATTGCGCCGCCAGGAGTTTCGTACACACCATGAGACTTCATGCCCACAAGGCGATTCTCAACCAGGTCCACGCGACCGATGCCATGATTACCGCCAATCGCATTGAGCGTGGAAATGATCTTCGCTGGCGAAAGTTTTTCGCCATTCACAGAAACCGGATTGCCGCTCTCAAATTCGATCTCGACATACTCAGCTTCATCGGGTGCATTCTCCGGCGAGGTGGACATCTGGAACATGATCTCTTCGGGTTCGTTCCACGGGTCTTCGAGCAGACCGCCTTCGTGAGAAAGATGCCAGAGATTTGAATCGCGCGAGTAAATGGATTTGATGGTGGCGGTCACAGGCACGTTGTGCTTCGCCGCATAGTTGAGCGCATCTTCGCGAGAGCGGATATCCCATTCGCGCCACGGAGCGATGATCTTGAGGCGTGGGTCAAGCGCCATCACGGTTAACTCAAAGCGAACTTGATCGTTGCCTTTGCCGGTCGCGCCATGCGCGATCGCATCCGCGCCGGTTTCGTGCGCCACTTCCACGAGATGTTTTGCAATTAAAGGACGGGCAACCGATGTGCCCAATAAATACTTGTGTTCATAGACCGCCCCCGCTTTGAGCATCGGGAAAAGATATTCACTGACAAATTCCTCCCGCATATCATGAATGATAAATTCGCTCGCGCCACTCTTGATGGCTTTATCTTCCAACTTGGCGAGGTCTTCATCGCCCTGCCCTACATCGGCACAGAAACAAACCACTTCACAACCGTAGTTCTCTTTCAACCACGGTACGATGACGGATGTATCCAACCCGCCTGAATAGGCTAATACAACTTTCTTGACACTAGGTTTTGACTTTGGACTCATTTTTACTCCTTTTGGATTCCCGAAGTTCTACTTCGGAAAATAATTTTTGAAATCGCGGAAGTAGAAATTCCGGATTCCGAAATAAAAACAGCCCATCCGAGAAGGATGGGCTGTTTTGGTCGACTATGCGTGTGTTAGTTCACGCTCGTGTTCGCATCGTCCAAACGAAAAGCTCCCAACCTTCTCTGGGAAGTGGGCTTGGTACGACGGGTACGAGGCATTACAAACAGGGTGAACATTTCGCGCAATTCTACTACCGTTATGAAATGAGTCAATGGTTTTACACAAGCCATTCTTAAGAGTACCCAAATGGGTAATTGAACAAACTCATCCCTTGACACATCTTACACACTCACATAGAATACCGCCCAATTATGTATAACGTTTTGACGAACACCAAGCACGGCTTGGGTATGACCATGACCACTACCTCCGGTACACACCGCGAGGCATTTGTGCTTGGTCAGAAATAACCGTCAGAACGGGTTTCAGAACACACAACGCCTCGCGGAAAACGCGAGGCGTTTTTGTTATCAAAATCCCTTCTCTTTCAGAGAAGCGCCAAGGAGAATACTATGTCGAGAACACTGGTTATGAAATTTGGAGGAACCTCCGTCGGCTCAGCCGATGCATTGAAGAGCGCCATTCAGATCATCCGCGATGCGAAAAAGGATTGGGAACGAGTCGTCGTGGTGACATCTGCCATGTCTGGCGTGACGAACCTGCTATTGGACTCTGCCGCCTCAGCTTCGCAAGGGAAAGTGGATTCACTTCCAGCAACCGAATCTTCGCTGAGAGAAAAACACTTCGCCGCCGCCGATGCGCTCATCAAAGATGAGTCTTTGCGAGAACAGACGAAATCCGAGATCAACGCGCTCATCCTTCTCGCTCGTGGACTTGTGCAAAGCCATCGCCGTACTCGGCGAAGCCAGTCCGCGAGCGATGGACACGGTGGCATCCCTCGGCGAAAGGATGAGTGTGCGTTTGTTGGGAGCTGTCGTCCACGATGCAGGCATTCCCGCCCAAGCCATTGAATCGACAGAGTTCGTCGTCACCAACGCGCACTTCCAGAATGCCCATCCCGATTTCAAGGTCACAACCGAAAAGACACGGGGGAAACTCAATCCGCTCATGGATAAAGGTATTGTTCCCATTACAACTGGTTTTATCGGCGCAACCCCTGAAGGCGCCATCACCACGCTTGGTCGCGGCGGCTCGGATTATTCCGCAGCCATTATCGGCGCCGTGCTCCCTGCTGATGATGTCTGGATCTGGACAGATGTAGACGGCGTGATGACCACCGATCCGCGCATTGTGAAAGAAGCACAAACCCTGCCAGAGATCAGCTACAACGAAATCGCCGAACTCGCCTACTACGGTGCGAAAGTGCTGCATCCCAAGACCATCCGCCCCGTGTTGGATGCGGGCATTGGTCTGCGCATTTGCAACACCTTCAATCCCAGCCACCTTGGGACGCGCTTGATTCCCAGTGTGAAGAGCAATGGCAAGGTGGAAGGGAAAGTTATCAAAGCGGTGACCGCCATCCGCAAGCAAAGGCTCATCACCATTGAAGGGCGCGGTATGCTGGGCGTGCCTGGTGTCGCGGCGCGTGCATTCGGAGCCGTCGCATCCACGGGCACGAGCGTTCCGCTGATTACGCAGGCATCTTCGGAGCAGTCCATTTGTTTTGCCGTGCCTTCAGAGCTCGCCCCCACCGTGTTATCTTCTCTTGAAAAAGCATTCGCCAACGAGATCGCAGACGAAGACATTGACCGCGTTTGGTCCACCGAAGACATCTCCATCATCACCGTCGTCGGTGCAGGGATGCGGCACACGCCTGGCGTTTCGGGTCGTGTCTTCAGCAAGCTCGGCAATGACGGCGTTAACGTCCTCGCCATTGCGCAAGGTTCATCCGAAGTATCCATTTCGCTCGTTGTAGATTCAGCGGATACGGAAAATGCGGTCAAGGCGCTGCATGAGTTAATTGTGAAATAATATCTGTCAAAAGTCGAAGGTCAAAAGTTGCACAACTAAAGACCTTTGACTTTTGACCTTCGACAAATTCTGCATTCATCATTCAAAATTCATCATTCAGGAGTTTCTCATGTCCCAATCTCAAATCCCCGTTGCCGTACTCGGCGCGACAGGTTCGGTCGGTCAGCGTTTTATTTCGTTGTTGGAAAATCATCCGTGGTTCAAGGTGGTGGCGCTTGCCGCATCTGACCGTTCAGCGGGACAGCCCTACGCCAAAGCGACTCGCTGGGTATTGGATACGCCCATGCCCGAATATGCCCGTGACATGGTCATTGTCCCTGCCAACACGGATGCGGTACAGGCGAAGATCGTCTTTTCAGCCTTGCACACCGAGATCGCCAATGAACTGGAGCCTGCCTTTGCAAAAGCAGGCGCGGCAGTCTGCTCGAATGCGTCATCGTATCGCCGCGGAGAAGATGTGCCGCTGCTCTTGCCTGAGATCAACGCGGAGCACATTCAACTGGTGAAGCAGCAGCGCAAAAACAAAGGCTGGAGCGGATGCATTGTCACAAATCCCAACTGCACGAGCACGGGTCTCACGATTGCGCTCAAAGCCTTGGACGAGTCCTTTGGCGTGAAGAAAGTTTTCATGGTCTCATTGCAGGCGCTTTCGGGGGCAGGTTACCCTGGTGTGCCGTCGCTCGACATCATGGATAACATCATCCCCAACGTGGGCAATGGCGGCGAAGAAGAAAAAGTGGAATGGGAGCCGCGCAAGATGCTGGGCAAATTCAACGAAAGCAAAATTGATATGGCAGACATCCAATTCAGCGCGCACACCAATCGCGTGGCTGTGATCGATGGTCACACCGTGTGTGCGAGCGTGGCATTGGACAAACCCGTGGCGCCAGAAGTTGCGATTCAAGCGTTACGCGATTACGCGGCAAAACCGTCAGCGAGGAATCTGCCTTCGGCGCCCAAACCAGTCATCGAGGTCAGAGATGAAGCGGATCGCCCACAGCCAAGACTCGACCGTATGGCAGGCAAAGGCATGACGACAGTAGTCGGTCGCGTGCGCCGAGATCCCATCCTTGATCTTAAATTTGTTGTACTATCCCACAACACGATTCGCGGTGCGGCAGGTGCATCGATCTATAATGCTGAGTTGTTGGTGAGTGAAAATCTTTTATAGCATGACCCAAAAGGGTAGTCTTATTATCCGTTACGAAAAAGACTTGACACAATCATGAACCGCATGATATAAACCGCGAAATTAAATATTCGCTCTTATCCAGAGAAGCTGAGGGACCGACCCTTTGAAGCTTCGGCAACCAAACGAAAGTTCAGGTGCCAAATTCGGCAAATACGAATGACACAGTCATTCATATCTGGAAGATGAGAGGACGGTATAGACGTATACCTCTTCTTGTACTTTCAGAAGAGGTTATTTTTTTAATCTCTTCTGACGGGCGGAATTAATTTAATCCAAAAATTTTATGCAAGAGGAGATAATTCAAATGTCCACAATCAAAGATCGCAAGTTAGGTTTTGCCACCCGCCAGTTACATGCGGGCTATTCACCCGATCCCACCACTGGCAGCCGCGCCGTGCCGTTGTATCAAACAACGAGCTATCAGTTCAAGAACACGGAACATGCCGCGAATTTGTTCGCGCTCAAAGAGTTGGGAAATATTTACACGCGCTTGATGAACCCGACCACCGATGTGCTTGAACAGCGCATTGCTGCACTCGAAGGCGGCGTTGCGGCTCTGGCTGCAAGCTCGGGACATGCCGCGCAAGCACAGGCAATTTTCACGTTGTGCAGCGCAGGTGACCATATCGTTTCGTCATCCCGTTTGTATGGCGGCACGTACAACCAGTTCGCCTACACCCTGCCCAAGCTGGGGATCAATGTCACTTTTGTTGACCCAAGCGACCCGAAGAATTTTGAAGCAGCCATTCAGCCGAACACAAAAATTATTTACGGCGAGACTCTCGGCAACCCCGACATCTCCGTCTTCCCGTTTGAAGAAGTATCCGAGATCGCGAACAAGCACAAACTGATCTTGTTTATCGACAACACTTTTGCCACGCCGTATCTTTTCCGCCCGTTCGAATATGGCGCACACATGATCACCCACTCGACCACCAAGTTCATCACAGGCAATGGCACATCCATCGGCGGCATCATTGTGGATGGCGGCAATTACGATTGGAGCAACGGCAAGTTCGAGAATTTCAATACGCCCGATCCTTCATATCACGGTCTCGTGTATTCCTCCATCGCCGCGGCGGGACTTCCCCCATTTGCGATCAAAGCACGCGTGCAGGTTCTTCGTGACCTTGGCGCCTGCCAATCTCCGTTCAACGCATGGCAAACTTTGCTTGGGCTCGAAACCCTCAACTTGCGCATTGACCGTCATGTGCAAAACACGCAAGCTGTTGCCGAATATCTTGAGGCTCATCCCAAAGTTAGCTGGGTCAAATACCCTGGACTCAAGAGCCACCCCGATTATGCTCGTGCCAAGAAGTATCTTCCCAAGGGTGCAGGTGCAATTCTCGGATTTGGTATCAAAGGCGGCGCAGAAGCTGGCAAGAAATTCATCGAAAGCCTGCAACTCTTCAGCCATCTCGCCAATGTTGGTGATGCGCGCAGTCTCGCCATTCACCCTGCAACCACCACACACAGTCAACTCAGTGACGAGCAGCAAGTCTCCGCTGGCGTCAGCCCCGATTTCATCCGCTTGAGCATTGGTCTCGAAGACTTCGAAGACATCAAGTGGGATCTGGATCAGGCGCTTAACGCGTAAATGCAGAAGTCAGAATGCAGAATGATGAAATTTATTCATCATTCCGCATTCAACATTCATCATTCAAAAATGCCTGTAAAAAATCCCCTCCACTCTCCCCGCTCGAACCACTCTCGAAAACGAGAACATCTTCGTCATGGACGAAGACCGCGCCATTCATCAGGATATCCGAGCTTTGCGTGTTGCCATCCTGAACTTGATGCCCACCAAGATTTCTACTGAAACACAAATTCTACGTTTGCTTTCCAACTCGGCATTACAGGTGGAAGTCACCTTACTCAACACCGCCACACATGAATCCAAGAATACTGACGCAGACCATCTCATGGAACATTACGTCACCTTTGATGATGTAAAAAACGAAAAATTCGACGGACTCATCATCACAGGCGCGCCCGTTGAGCAGATGCCCTTTGAAGATGTGGATTACTGGCAGGAACTCCAACGCATCATGGATTGGTCAGAGACCAACGTTGAGTCCACCTTCCACATTTGCTGGGGAGCACAGGCGGGCTTGTATCACAAATACGGGATTCCGAAATATGACTTGCCCCGCAAGATGTTCGGCGTCTTTGAGCACCGCCTCTTAAATCGGACCGAAAGCCTGATGCGCGGCTTCGATGACATTTTCCTCGCTCCGCACTCCCGTCACACCGAGATCCGCCGCGAAGACATAGAAAAACATTCCGACTTGCAAATCCTTGCTGAATCTGATGATGCTGGTATTTACATCGTCAGTGACAAAGACGGACGCAATCTCTACATCACAGGTCACTCTGAATACGACCCATTCACCCTCAAAGGCGAATACGACCGAGATGTGAACAAGGGCTTGTCCATTCACGTGCCGAAAAATTATTATCCCAATGATGACCCGAGTAAAATGCCCAACGTCCGCTGGCGCGGGCATGCCAACTTGTTGTACGCGAACTGGCTGAACTATTACGTTTATCAGTCCACGCCGTTCGACCCAAATGAAATTCCAAAGAGAAATAAATGACCTCACCCCGTAAATTCGGTTTCAACACACGTCAACTGCACGAAGGCTACACTCCCGACCCAGCCACAGGCAGCCGCGCCGTTCCTATTTACCAAACCACTGCCTACGACCTGCAAAGCACAGACCGCGCCGCGAGACTTTTCGCCTTGCAAGAGAGCGGCAACATTTATACGCGCATCTCCAACCCGACCAGCAACGTCTTTGAAAAACGCATTACAAGTCTCGAAGGCGGAGTTGGCGCCGTGGAAGTAGGTTCAGGTCATGCCGCGCAAGCCACAGCCATCCTCACCATTTGCGAAGCGGGCGACCACATCGTTTCAACTTCCACACTGTATGGCGGCACGGTCACACAATTCAAATCCACATTTCCGAAACTCGGCATCAACGTCACATTGGTTGACCCCAGCGACCCTGAAAATTTTCGCCGCGCCATTCAACCGAACACAAAAATTATCTACGGCGAAACCATCAGTAACCCACTCGGCAACATCTTCCCTTTCGACGAAGTTTCCAAGATCGCGCACGAGCACGGCATCCCATTGATGATCGACAACACCTTCGCCACGCCATACCTCTGTCGTCCCTTCGAATGGGGCGCGGACATTATCACCCACTCTACAACGAAATTCATCGGCGGGCACGGCACCACCATGGGCGGGATCATCGTGGATGGCGGTAAATTCAATTGGAGGAAGAGCGGGCGCTTCAAAAACTTCACCGAGCCTGATACTGCCTACCATGACGTTGCCTACGCCGATGACTTTGGTCCGCTGGCGTTCATCTCAAAAGCGCGCGCAGGTATTTTGCGTGATTTTGGCACAGTTCAGCAACCCATCGCTTCGTGGTTCCTCCTGCAAGGACTCGATACCCTCTCCCTGCGCATGGAACGTCATGTGCAGAACGCACAGCGTGTTGCTGAATTTCTTGAAAGTCACCCCAATGTGAACTGGGTCTCGTACGCAGGTCTTGCCAGTCACCCTCATTACGAACGCGCAAAAAAATATCTTCCGCTTGGAACAGGCGCGGTGATGGGATTCGGCGTAAAGGGCGGCAGAGAGGCGGGCGCGAAATTCATCGACAACCTGCAGCTCTTCAGCCACGTTGCTAACATCGGTGACACACGCTCACTGGCAATCCATCCCGCCAGCACCACCCACAGTCAACTATCCGACGAAGAGCAAACCGCCGCAGGAGTCAGCCCAGACTTTATTCGTTTGTCTATTGGTTTGGAAGACATCGAAGATATTCTCTGGGATCTGGATCAGGCGCTTCGCTCTTAATCTCTTTCCTGCGAGTACACCCCGATCAATCGTCCCATGATTAGAGCGACGTACAACACCCCCACCATCCCTTCCACCGTCGCCAGTGAACGCGCCCACGCATTGAGAGGAAGCACATCACCATAACCGAGCGTAGCAAGTGTGACAAAACTGAAGTACACCAACTGCTGCCACTGCGGTGCGACTCCCAATCCGTTATCCACGAAGGCATTCACATCCAATCGGCTGATGATGACATATAGCGGTGTGAACATGGCGGCAATGAAAATATAGACCGTGATGGCGGTCATCATCACGCTCGTATCCACGACTTTGGATGTGTAGATGTAGCGCACCAGCGCAATCGTCATCAACAACTGGGCAGGGATGATCGCCAACTGCGAAAGAATCGCAACAAAGCTTGAAGATGGGGCAAAGAACGAGATCACCGCGCAGACCATCCACGCCACAGCCGCAATACTGGTTTGAATGAAATGTTTGTTATCTTCGCTGGTCACCAATACACCGATCACGAACATCAACGCATACGCCAGCAAAAAGATGATATTTCCCAACCCGCCCATGTACAGCGTCAGCGGATATCCAAAATTAAGTGCCGCGACCAAAAGCAGCAGCAATCCCACCCTGCCATAAAAACGCAAAGATAATTTCTCGATCATTCTTGCTCCATGATGTTATGATTTACACACAACACTATTTTACTTCGCCCGTTGCAGTAAGTTTATAAAATCCAATCTTCAATCATCATTCCAAATGCCTAACATCGCCCTGCGTCCTGTGCTCCCCGCCGATCTACCCATTCTCTTTCAACAACAACTTGATCCACAAGCGGTTGCCATGTCTGCCTACCCAGCCAAAGACCGTGGCGAGTTCATGCGGCACTGGGAAGGCATTATGAAAAACAAAAATGTGACCGCGCGGACCATTCTCTACAAAGAGAAGATCGCAGGTCACATCATTAGTTGGAAAGAAGGCAAATACGAACAGCGGATCGGCTATTGGATCGGCAAAGAATTTTGGCGGCGCGGGATTGCCAGCACAGCCGTGGCGGAATTTTTACTGCTCATGAAAACCCGCCCGTTGTTCGCAGAAGTGGCAAATCACAACCTTGCTTCACAAAAAGTTTTGCAGAAAAACGGATTTACGCTTCACGATGAAGGTGGGAAAATCTCAATGTACAAGCTAGAGAAATGAAGTTGCCGTTCTTCGCAAGAGCGGATATGGAATTACCTTAACATCCATTTTTTCCGCACCCAGAAAATTAACAAAGCGGGCAAATCCACGTGCCAGAGCTTCAGCAAAGGCTTCATCTTTGGCAAGGGCTTTATCTTCGAGCCAGAAACCTAAAATCACGAATGTATTTGTGGTTCTGTCTAACTTGCTATCAAAGCGGGCAACCAGACGATCTCCCCATAAGACGGGCAACACGTAATAACCATATTTGCGTTGGTGTTCCGGCTTGTAAACTTCCCACACATAATCAAACCCGAACAACTCTTTGGCACGCCCACGCGCACTAACATGATCCAGCGGCGCAAGAAAAACGGCTTCTTCGGTCGTCGTTGTATCTACAGGTTTCCATACTTTTGGAATACGACCAACGCTTAAGCCTGAAATGATCTTCTCATCTTCTGTCAACGCATATTGAGTCGCTTTCCAGCCATCTACTTTCACTTCGATGATCTCGCCATCCGCCAACATATTTTCAAGAAGTTTCTTCGCTGCCCGGTCGGGTTCGCCGCGTCCATAGGAATCACCAGTACGTTTAATGCGCGTGATGCCGCCAAAGCTGATTTCTTTTCTAACGAGAAAACGATCCGCCTCATCCTGAGTCTTTTCGTAGATCAATTCTTTCGGTGCGATGTTTTCCGTCAGTGCATAGACCCGCTCAAACCGTTCGCGATGATGCGTCATCACCTCACCGGTGCGCCACAAATAATACAAAGCCAGAGCGCTATCTTTTCGTCCGCGATAACTTTGAGTCTTCTTGCGGTCTGCCGCTTCAAAGTCGCGATTACCCACGGTTCCACGATCCTTCAAAATGGCGCAGACTTCAACAATTGCCTTTGCATGATCCTTTGCCATCTGCCGCAGACGCGAGTCACCGTATCCCCCATCCCGTTCGCGATGCATCACCACCCGCCAGTAGGGCAATTCCTCCATCGGGCGCGCCGCCAACCAGCCACCCCAATCGAAGAACTTTCTCTGTTTGTAGGCGGCATCTTCCCAAAGTTCGGGTTTGTAATTGAGAACACGGCTATATAAAGAAATATCCTGACTGCGTGCAATCATCTGCAACGGGTCTAGTTGAAGATATTCCATGGTGCGCATGGCTTGCTCGGTACCTTTGAGTCCGCGCCAGCGGCGACCGGGCCACAAGCCTTGTTTCCCAAGGATAAAACGGCGGGCAGTTTCGAGGTCTATAGTCAGCATAGGTTTCTTTATTTATTGGCTTTCCAAACCCGCCAACCATGCGCGGATATCCGCCTCATGGTCATCACGGAAATGATCAAAAATCTCGCCAACCTGAAAACGCTGTTCACCCAACCAAACAAGATAGAACATTCGCCCCTTATGCTGCACCTCTTCGATGCGGACATCCTCGGGTAAATTCTCAATGACGGCAAAAAATTGGTGAAACATTTGGCGGGCATTATCCAACACCTCGCTCACCGAACGACCCCGATTGGATTCATAGATCCAAGCATTGACCTCATCATCCGTTTGTAATTCTGCGGGCCAGGGCGGGAGCGGTCCCGGGTCACCGTGAGCCGCAGCCTGTATACGGGCGGTAACCCAGGGCTGATAGCAAGTCAGATGAGCAACCATATCTTTCATCGACCAATCTCCATTCACACCGGGGACCTCCATACGTTCAGGTCCGATATGGTCGAGAAATTCTTCCCAGTGCTGATATTCTGCCCTCAACCAGATTAAGAGTTCAGTTTTGTTCATAGTTGTTTCCTTTAGCAGCCGAAAATGTTCAACGCCACCTTGTCACCCGGTCTATAACACTTTCACTCCGCAATTCCTTACAAACCTTCTTCAAGCGCGGATACGCTCCCTGCCACTTCAAGTCTGCAAGTGTTTCCTTTAAAGGAACATCCGTCCTTAAGGTGGACAATTCTCTAAACAACAATGCGTCTTTGTAGTTATTTTGCAAATTTCCAAGCAAGGTTGTAGCACGCCCCAAGCCAAGCGGAATTTTATTTGGGTCTTTGGGAATCGACTCAATATGTTTGTATTTCGCCAGAACGGTTGATGTAGATTTCTCTCCCCAACCTTGAATGCCGGGGTAGCCATCGGCGGAATCCCCCACCAAGGCGAGAAAGTCCGGAATCGATTCAGGACTGACGCCAAACTTTTCGATCACACCTTTTTCATTTAGAGTGATCTCACGACGCCTATCCCAACATATAACGCGGTCGCCATCCACCATCTGCGTCAGGTCTTTATCGACGGAACAGATCACGATCTGCTCCACGGATTTGACTTTCTTAAACTTCGCCACTGCTGTAGCAATCGCATCGTCCGCTTCAAACTTGACCATGGGCCAAGTCACCAACCCCAAAGCTTTAATCGCCGCCTCAGCCACTGGAAATTGATTCAAGATGATCGGGTCAACCCCTTCACTGGATTTATAGCCTTTGTACATCTTATTGCGAAAGGACTCAATGACATGGTCAAACGCAACAGCGACATGGGTCACTTCCGGGTCGGAGAGCAGCAAGAGCATACTGCGCAGCATTCCAAGCGTGGCACCAACTTCCTGTCCACTTTGAGATTTCTTGGGCGGTGCGCCGAAATGAGCACGGAATAATTCGTAAGTGCCATCTACCAAATGGATTTTCATGCAGACTCCTTGTATGCTCTTGCTCTTTTTTATTTTAAGTTAGTTGAAAACGTTGATAGACAACGCCGGTTGGAAGCGCTGAAGACTCTATCAGATTAAGGTTGACGCGTTTTCCATCCGGGAACATGCGCTTGCCCATGCCCAGTACCAGCGGATATACATGCAGGGACAGCTCATCCACCAAATCGTTTTCGATCAAAGCCTGAACCAGAACGCTGCTTCCGTCCATGATAATGTTCTTGCCGGGCTGCCCCTTCAACTTGCGGACTTCCTCGATCACATTTCCGCGGATGATGGTCGAGTCGCGCCAGGCATCTGCGGACTTCAATGTGGATGAAACAACAAACTTCTTGAAGCCATTGAACGGGTCTTCGTCTGGATTAGGCTCAAAGGCTTCGCCGTGGGTCTGCCAGGTTTTGCGTCCCAGCAGCAGTGTATCGGCATCTGCAAATATCTGACCGAAGTGGGCGCCAATATCGTCGTGCCAGTACGGAACCGTCCAACCGCCGTGGGTGAAGCCGCCGTCGGTATCTTCCGTGGGGCTGCCCGGTGCCTGAATGACACCATCCAACGTAATGAACTCGTGAACAATTATTTTTCTCATGGTTTCTCCTATCTAACAGTAAAAGTAATCAGTCTCTAAAATGAAAAACCTACAACGTCCCATGACGAGACAATCGGAATCTGAGATGTTGCTTTACACTGGGCCACTCAGTGATCAAAATACTGTACATAACACTATCCCGAACCGACCCATCACGGCGCATGGCATGATGACGCAAGATACCATCCTTCTTTGCGCCCAAGCCTTCGATCGCTTTCTGCGAATTGAAGTTGAAATTATCGGTACGCAAGCCAACCACTTTGCATCCTAGTGTATCGAAGGCATGTGCCAGCAGCAGTAACTTGCAAACTGTGTTGACATGACTCTTCTGCCAGCTTTTGGAATACCAGGTATAGCCGATCTCCACACGGTCGATATTGGCCATCACATCATGATAGCGCGTGCTCCCAATGATCTTCCCTGTAGATAATTCACGAACCGCCCATGGCAGCATGTGCCCCGCCTGATAGCCTGCCAACGCAGTTTCAATATATTTCCTGGTTTCTTCCGGGTTTGGCACAGAGGTAAACCACAGATTCCAAAGTTCGCCATCCGCTGCCGCCGCAGAAAGATCCGTTTCATGCTCAATCGTCAGCGGTTCAAGCCGAATACCATGACCTTCTAATATTATGGGAGAGAGTTTGATCATCGTAGATACCATCCATTTAACAGAGTAGTTTTATAAATTCTACACGACTCTTCCAAGAACCATGTCTATCGTTCGATCACGCCCACCCAAAAGCAGTCGATTCCCAACTCAACAAGTCGCCCTCAATATGATCTTTTATGCCCACCTTTTCCATTAGATACATAAGCTGGGCACGGTGATGCATATTATGAGTAAGCACATGTCCGATCGCACCGCCAAATGTTTTCAAACGTGGAGGGTTGTCCAGAATATCCCAAAACGAATCGTCAAAGCGGTTTTCACGTGCAATTTTGCGGGCAAGGTTTGTGAATTCGCGGCTTGCATTCACCAGCCTCTGTCTTAATTCTGGAATTGACCTGCCCTGTTTATCCTGCACGGGGCGTTCATGAATCAGGTCTGTCCACGTTTCAAGGTTTTCGATCATATGAAGGAATGTTTCTCGAAGCGAGCGATGGTCGATATCAAAATCCTTATCCAACAGCTCATCTGAAAGACCTGCACAGTCATTAAGCAGCTGTTGGGTTGTCCATGTATCATGCGCGAGGAGACGGTCAAGAATATCCATCAACGATTTCCTATTTCCACACAGTGAGGTATTTCTTCTTGTATTTCCCATCCTCTTCCAACTCGATCCATTCCAGCGCCTTCTGTTTGACCTCGCTGAAGGTAGTCGCATTATAAAGGTTGTGCAGCGACACTTGAATATCTTAACGGATCGTTGTGCAATTCTTCTCGTTGACACATTCATGAAATCGTTTTTCCAGTCCATCCACTACCAACTGTTGGCCTTCTTACCACCTAGACCAACTTTCCAGATATTTTGCATACAATGCCGCGCGGTGACAAATTTTCGTCACGCGTCACATGGAAAGCTTATCAAGTCTTTCGCATTCGACCTTTGGGGTCACTTTTCCCAAGGTTCGCCAATATCTGAGATGAGATCGCCGGACGTGATTATCTTTGTGTGCTAAACCGTCAAGCAATTCGTCCCAAGCTTCATATGCCCAATCTACCGGCTTTTCGGTTTCCTGCATGAGAGACATATACGCCTTGTTTTGCATTTGTGCATCCGCCGAACGGATATTATCCAACTGAATACGAATTGTTTTATCCATAACTCTTTCTTTTTCTTCGCTTCGGCAATGACAGTCTGTTGCTAGTGCCTCTTGCAATGTACTTAAGCATTTTTCCCCTTTATGCCATGCAATTGCATGACTACCTCTTCGCTGACTTGGGCAACTGCATGCAGATTGGTGATACCTGCACTTTGAAGCCCCGCTGCCCGGGCACTTGGGAAGGTCAATGCTCATCTTCTTTTTCCGCATATTAAGGTCACAGCCGCTCAGTAAGTTTGGTATCATCAACTTTATCATTTTCAGCAATACTGATGGCACGTGTGGCAGGAGCACCGATCTTGGGAAAATTAGAAACCGTCATACACAACTCCTTATGCCAACTCGCCTTCGGGCAAGGTCTCAGGGACATCTTTCATATATCTGTCAGAAAGCAACTTGTAATATTTTGTGTTCATGGCGACTATGGTCAGGATCAAGCCAATAATACCCGTAACAACGAATACCAAAGCGATACCTCTAGCAGGTCCGGTGCCGAACCAACTGCCAATGAGACCCACACCTGCGCCGGTTGTCATAAACGGGATGAAAAAGGTCTCAGCAATGGGACCAATCAAAAACGTCGTCAGAGGCGAGGCGGATTGTTCCACGCTTTGAGCAAATCCAAAAACACGTCCCTGTCTTTCCTGTGGGACAACTTTTTGAAGGATCGTCTGCTCGGCAGCTTCGATGAAGGGCACAACACTGATATAGATGAACATACCCACCGAAAGCAAAATAATGGAAGGTTGAATGGTAAAGACTGCCGAGATAATCCAGATGATGATATTGGCAGCGAACATTGCCACCAGTGGATTTTTACCCAAGCCATATTTTGAAATGAACAAGCCGCCCACAATAAATCCGCAACTGATCACGGCAAACAACAAGCCCCATGTTTCAACTGAAACCAATGACAATCCATAGGCATCCATGAGACCCATGAAAGTGCCGCCCAAAAAGTTGTTGATGGTGGCGAAAAGGATCAATGCCATCAAGCCGGGAATCGCCGCGACCACGGCAAAGGTGCCGCGCAAATCCACTTTGCCTTGTTGATGCTCGAGATGCACGATTTCTTTTTCAGGAATGACCAAGAACCAAAGATGCAGGATCGAAAGGATCATCATGACAATGCCAAGGATCAACACATAAAACATGCCGCCCGCGCCTACTAACAAACCACTGATGGCGGAACAGATCAAGAAGGCGATTCCAAAGGCAGTGCCAGTGAGACCGTTGGCTTTGGCACGCTCCTCTTCAGGAATTAATATGGTGACCAAAGTTGGCACTGCAATCGAGCGTAAATTTCCCGCGATCACACCGACGAGAAGAAGTACGTTAAGAATCCATAACGTAACACTGGTTGGGTCTTTCCATGTTTCGGCAGGCGTGCTTATATAAAGTACAAAACCAATTATATAAATGATCAAAGAAATCACGCCCGAAAGGATCATGACCGTCTTTTTCTTGTTATGATCAACCAAACTGCCAAACCAAATACCCAGGCTTGCCGTCATGACCAGATAAATTCCTGAAACGATCGAAGTCGCAGTGACGGATTTGGTTTCAAGGTAAATAAAAAATATCATCGCAAACCAAACCGTCATGTTCGTGACGTTGGCGATAACTGTATTGGCGAGAATTTGATAAAAAGTTTTCACTGCTATCCTTATTTATTTCTAAAATTACGCTCTATTTACTCAAAGATTCAGAAGCAATTCAAACAACTAATCTTTCAAATACGCACTGGTGAGCGATTGCTTCGCTTTCAATAATTCTTTAGGTGTGCCTTCGAACATGACCTTGCCGCCTTTGCTGCCGCCTTCGGGACCCATGTCAATGATCCAATCGGCGTTCTTGATGACATGCAAATTATGTTCGATGACCACGACCGTATTGCCTGTGTCCACGAGACGGTTGATGACTTCCATGAGATGACCAATATCAGACATGTGCAAACCCGTGGTCGGTTCATCCATGATGTAGATGCTTCCCTTTTTGTGCAGTTCGCTGGCGAGTTTTATGCGCTGACATTCACCACCCGAGAGCGTGCTCAACGGTTGACCGAGTCCGAGATAATCCAAGCCCACATCACTCATGGCTTGTAATTTCTTCTTCACTTCTGGAAGTTCAAAATACTCCAGCGCTTGTTCAACATTCATAGACAAGACTTCTGAAATATTTTTCCCATTCAGTTTATATTCCAACACTTCATCTTTGAAGCGCCTGCCTTCGCACACTTCGCAGGGCGATTTCACACTATCGAAAAATGACAACTCGGTATAGATCACGCCCAGTCCCTGACAGTTTTCGCAGGCACCCTTCGAGTTGAAACTGAACAACGAAGCCTGCACCTTGTTCGCCGATGCAAATGCCTTACGGACATCGTCCAGAATGCCCGTGTATGTGGCGGGGTTAGAACGGCTGTTGACTCCCACCGCCGATTGATCGATCACAACAGCATCGGGATGTTGGTGCTGAAAAACCTCATTGATAAGCGAACTTTTGCCAGACCCAGCCACGCCCGTCACCACGGTCAGCACGCCCATTGGAATGTTCACACTGACATTCTGTAAATTATTGACCTTCGCATTCTTGATCGGTAGTTTACCCGTCGGCTTGCGGAACTCTTCTTTGATCGGCACGGATTGCTGCATATGCCTGCCCGTGAGCGTGTTCGCCTTGAGCAGATTTGCATAACTGCCTTCGTAGACGATCTCACCTCCATGCGGACCTGCAAGCGGACCCACATCCACGATATGGTCTGCAACTTTGATCACATCCGGGTCATGCTCCACCACAATGACCGTGTTGCCCTTGTCACGCAGTTTCTGCAACAACTCGTTCATGCGATGCACATCACGCGGATGTAACCCCACGCTTGGCTCATCGAAAATATAGATCACATCGCTCAGGCTGCTGCCGAGGTGCTTGACGATTTTTACGCGTTGCGACTCTCCGCCTGACAATGTATCCGTCTCACGGTCGAGGCTAAGGTATTCCAAGCCAATATCGGCAAGATTCTGTAATCGCTCCACAAGCGCTTTGACGATCGGCTCGGCGGCAGGTGTTTTGATCTTCTTTACGACTTCAATCAATTCAGGGATTTCCATACTCGTCAGATCGGCGATGTTGTATCCGTTGATCTTGCATTTCAGGATGGTCTTGTTCAACCGCGCGCCATTGCATTCGGAACAGGGACCCATCGTCATGAAAGGCTCGACCGACTTTTGAGTCCGCTCAGACTTGGTTTTTAGATCCTGCTTAATGTACTTGTTGGTAAAGCGGTTGATGATGCCTTCGTAGGTCAGGTTGAAGTCTTTTGCCCCCATTTTGGTCTTGACCTTGATGGGTTCGCTATATAAAAGATCATGCATTTCCTTCTGGGTATATTTGGATATTTTCTTATCCGGGTCGAACAAACCCGTATTGATTACATTGCTCCAGCCCCAACTATCCACCGCATATTCTGGAAACAAAATAGCGCCTTCATTCAAGGACTTGGATTTGTCCAGGAACTTATCCATATCTACATCCAGCTTGCGACCGAGTCCGTTGCAGTTCGGGCACATCCCTTGCGGGTCGTTAAAGCCGAATACGTTGGTGGGTCCCACGTGGGGCTGACCGATGCGGGAAAACATCATGCGTAGGATCGTGTTGATATCTGTGATCGTGCCAACGGTCGAGTGGGAGCCGCCACCCATCCGCTTCTGATCCACCACAATGGACATGCTCAAGTTCTCGATCGAGTCCGCTTCGGGTTGAGAATACTTTGGCAAAAAATTCCGCACGAACATGCTGAAGTTTTCATTGAGCAGGCGCTGTGACTCAGTCGCAATCGTATCGAACACGATGGACGATTTACCCGAGCCGGATACGCCCGTAAAAATGGTGATCTTGCGTTTGGGGATGCGTAATGAGACGTTCTTTAAATTATTCTCGCGTGCGCCGCGAATCTCAATATATTCCTGTGGCATGGTCTCTCCTCTGAATTCTATGCCAAAAACAAAGCGGGCAGGTAAAAGCAAGGTTGCTTTTGCCCGCCCGTGACAAACGAACTATGATTTTAGAACATTTTTTCTATTCAGTCAAGACAATTAACGCACGGCTTTTTTCACGAGTGCTGTGATTTTCGCCTCTTCAGCAGATGTCAACTTAATGAGCGCGAAACTGGCTGCCCACATATTGCCATCATCAAGCATCGCATCCGGCTGAAAGCCGAAGGTTGCATACCGCACCCCAAACTTGCTCGCCGCCTGAAAGAAGCAAATGACTTTGCCATCTGCATTGGCATAGGCAGGCATGCCATACCAGGTCTTCGGCATCAGTTCCGGCGCAGCAGCCGTTACCAGTTCATGGATCCGCTTCCCCATCGAACGATCCGTCGGGTCTTTCATTCCGGCAATCGCAGCAAGAATGGCTTTTTCACCTTCGGCTCTATCCTTGCTGGCACGTGCTTCCGCCTTCAATTCTTGCGCGCGGGCTTTCATCGCGGCTTTTTCATCGGCGGTAAATCCTTCAACTTTTTGTGTGGACTTTTTGACTGGGCTCATGGAAATCTCCTTATCGATATCTTGCAGTAAAATCAATTTAGTTATATAATAAAGATACTTTATTATAAAGATAATGTCAAGGGATATTCCATGCAGAAATCAACAAAGACCGATTTGAAAATACGAGCCCTCATGGCAGTGCGAGATTACGGGGTAAATCTCACCCACTTCCGCAACGCCATGAACGAATGGGCAGGGCTCAACGCCACCGACATGGAATGCCTGAGGCTGTTATCGCAAAAGGGTACCGCCACCCCCACTGAACTTGCCAAACATACGGGGCTCACTTCGGGTGCAACCACCGCCATGCTCGACCGCCTTGAAAAAGCAGGCTTGATCGAACGCCGACCCAACCCCAATGACCGCCGCGGCACATTGATCGCTCCTGAAAAATCGAGCAATGCCAAAATGGCAGCCTGGTTTGAGTCAGCGAGAAATGCGCAAGAGGCGTTGATGTCCACTTATTCCGAAAGTGAGTTGGAGATCATCGCTGATATATTTGAACGCTTCGCCAAACTATGGGATGATGAACGTAAAAAGGTTCAAAAGAAACAATAGACCAAGTCCGATCGATTTATTTCAAGCACTCTTCTTTTTTGTTTTTTTCTTCCCATCTAATTTCAGTTTCCCGGACTCATCTCGATGTGTGCCTGTAGTGTGCTTGAGTGTAAAGGTATCACCATGTTGAATGACATGGATGATGGCTCTGGCATGCCCAGTGCCGAGTCCATAATCGGTTTTTAGCCAATTCATCAGGTCTTTAAATTCGGTAAGTTTTTTCTTTTTCGCCTCAGCGATAAATTGCTTCGGGGTTTTTCCTGTCTTTTCTTCCACATTATCTAAATATGCTTGAAATGACATGTTTTACTCCTATACATACACATTTTTTTCAATTACAAACGCGCAGATGCAACCGCACCTGCACGCTCATAATTCACCACAATAACACCGCTCGAACCGACCAGGCTTTCGGTCACCTTAAACGCCGCTGGAACTGTACCTTCGGCAAATAAGCGCTTTCCACTGCCCAAGGTGATCGGATAGATCATCAGCCAGAACGTATCCACCAGATCATGCTTGATAAGTGTTTGAAGCAGGTTGCCACTGCCCCACACATGCAGGTCAGGACCTGGCTGCTTCTTAATCTCAGCCACTCTTTCTGCCACATCACCATTTAAAAATACAGATGGCTGCCAGTCACTCGATGTTCTAGTATTCGAAGCAACATATTTGGTCGCCGAATTGACGTTCACCCATACATCGGGATGTTGCGGCCAGTAAGGTTCCCAAATCTCAAATGTTTTGCGTCCTACCAACAGGTCAAACGACGAATTCATTTGTTTTCTCAACGCGGCTCCTACAATTTCATCGCCATGAGATGATATCCAACCACCATGCGTAAATCCACCACTGGTATCTTCTTCGGGTCCGCCGGGAGCTTGAATGACACCATCCAGGGTGATATGTTCAAGTACAACAATTTTTCTCATGAGCTATGCTCCGTCATGAGCCTTTTGTAGATCTGCTACGATGATCTTTTTCATATTAAGCATGGCATCCATGACACGCCCGGATTTTTCACGATCTGGGTCGTTCATTAACTCGCCCAACTGCTTGGGCACGATCTGCCAGGACAAGCCATATTTATCCTTAAGCCAGCCACACATCGACTCTTCTCCCCCATCGGCGATCAGTGCATTCCAAAAATAATCCACTTCGGCTTGGTCTTCGCAATTCACAAACATCGAAATTGCTTCATTAAACTTGAAGGCAGGTCCTGCATTCAACCCTATGTAATCCTGTCCCTCCAACTCAAACGCAACCGTAAAGACTTTGCCATTCGGATCGCGTGAGATATTATATATTTTTGAATTCTTAAATATTGAGATGTAAAAATTCATCGCCTCTTCGGCTTGTGTATCGAACCATAAGAACGGGGTAATTTTTGTCATTTTAATTTTCCTTTGGTTTGTTTTTTATTCACTGCTAGGTGTAACCTGACGACTCTTTCAATTAACTTAAGCGGAAGCGGCTCATCAAGCGGAAATTTGACCGTCCCTTTGCCGCCTGCATACTTTGCAACCTGACGTTCGAACGCCTCACTCCCCGCCGGAACCGGGTACAGCGACACATGCTTTTTCCACCCCGCAAAATGGATCAAGTTCCTGCCGTTCCGTTCAAACGCCGCCATCTGATAACTGATCTTCTCTTTCGCATCTGGCACCAATACACGAATCAACTTTCGAATCCGTCGCAAATAATCTTGCGAGTCTAGCGGACACGCTGCAATATATTCATCAATCGATTGGAAATTTGTCTTAGCCATTTTGTCCTTCCATAAGCGCCAATAATTTTGTGGTCGTATTCCAATTACGAATGGTCATATACTGATAAACCGGCATGCCAATAATTTTTGTGAGATAGCTTTGTGAAGCGCGGCTGATGAGACGCGAGAAATACAGCGCCTGTTTGCCTGCATGAGCCGTATCCACACCTTCGCGGACTTTTACACTCAGCATCGCTTCCTTTGGCGTGAGCGGCTCCTTCAAAAAGATGACATCATAACGAAACGTCGCGTCATCCTCGCCAAATCCCTTTGGCGCAGACTTAACAATGGCAGCCAATTCTTTTTTAGAAATCACCACCACCTTCGCCTCAAAGTTGAAGCGCTTGGAAAGTCCCTTTTCGATCTTGGTGGTTATTGCAGCTTTATCCTTGTCATCCGACTGAAAAACAACATTTCCGCTTTGAATGTAAGTGACCACATTTGAAAAGCCCATCGCCTCAAAACTGGCTTTCAAGTCCGCCATTTTGATGATGTTCTTTCCACCGACGTTAATTCCGCGCAGCAAAGCAAGGTATCCGCTCATTTACTTCATTCCCGTCAAAATATCATCGAGTCGCTCATACCCTTCGCGCACGCCTTTTTCCATCCCATTCTGCACCATGCCATCACGATCTGCAACAGATTGATATACAGAATGGATCGTGACGCGTGTACGGTTGCCCGGCAGTTCTTCCAACGTCGCAGTCTCCAGCGAAATGTGCCCCGGGTAGCCCTCGAACTCAAAGGTCTGCGTCAAACGCTCTGGCGCGATCTCATGGAAGCAGCCGTGAAAGCCATATTCATTTCCCTGCGGGTCTTTGTGAATATAACGATACTTGCCGCCATTGACCGGCTCAAACTCTTTAAGGATCATTTCATACCCATGCGGTCCGATCCATTTGACAAACAGATTTCGGTCAGTGTGAGCACGGAACACCAATTCACGCGGCGCATCGAATTCGCGGATGATATACAGTTCTTGTTTACCGGGCTCGGCATTCACTGTCACTTTATTTTTTGAGGGCATGATTTTTCTCCTTTTTCATCTGTTCCAAAACGTCATCAAGGCGGTTAAACCTGTCTTCCCACATTTGACGGTATTGCTCCACCCAACGAGTCACTTCTTCCAATTTATCAAAACGCGCTTCCACAAAGCGCTCGCGTCCCTGCGGGATGACCACCACCAACCCGCATTCCTTCAATATCTTGATATGCCTTGAAACAGCCGGGCGGCTGATGCGAAAATTCTCAGCAACGCCGTTCAGGGTCAATCGTTGTTGTGACAGCAGCGCCAAAATGGCACGACGGTTGGGGTCTGCGATGGCTTGAAATACGTCTCGTCTCATAATTCCTTTTTGTAACCATTTAGTTACATAATATAATTAGATTTTAGAACAAATTTTCTGTACTGTCAAGAGGGAATCATTTATACTTTCTGCAAATCCAATAGGAATAAAACAATATGAGATCACTCCCCCGCTATTTCCTCGCCCTGCTTGCAGGCTCTATCATTTTCATCGGTCTTCCATTGCTTGGTTGGGGTCTTGGAAACCTCCCAACTTTCTTTGAGAACCCAGCCCGCATCGCTTTTGTTGTCGTAATATTTGCTCTGCAAGTTTTTTCCTTGATCTATAACCCGCAAGTGGGGCAAAATCAGGAAAACCGAAAAAATGAAGCCCCTCGCAGCAAACTGGACTTGATCTTGATTCAGATATTCAGCCTTGCGGTCGTCATCCTCGCTCCATATTCAGACAGTCATTCCATCGGTGTATTGAATGCAGGAAATATCGTCCGCTATACTGGGCTTCTCATCACCATCCCCGGCTTTGTACTTATGCAAGCGGGCGAAAAATATCTTGCCAAACAATTCAGCATCGAAGTGACTCTACAAAAAGACCATAAGCTCATCCAAAACGGACCCTATAAAGTGGTTCGCCATCCGCGCTATTTGGGCATCCTAATTTTCTTCACCGGCGTCTCTCTAACCTTCCGTTCCCTGCTTGGTATTTTCACTGTCCTTGCCTTAGCCTTGGTTTTGATCTGGCGCGTCTTTGCCGAAGAGAAAATGATGCACGAAGAATTTGGCAAAGAATGGGAAGAGTACCAAGCCAAAACATGGCGGCTTGTTCCGTACATCTTCTAAATATAAAAATCTCCGCAGGCAGCGGAGATTTTTTTGTTTAGCGTTTGAAACGCGGATACGACCCCAGCACCCGCAGCATCGTTGCATATTCGTTCAAATGGTCAAGCGCACGCTGCACGGTTTCATCATGCACGGAGCCGATCAGGTCAATATAAAAAAGATACTCCCACGGACTTCCCTGCAACGGACGTGACTCGATCTTTGCCAGGTCGATATCTCGCAGCGCAAAAACAGACATTGCCTTGAAAAGCGACCCCGGCACATTTTTCAATGTGAATACAATGGTAGTCTTCGCTTCCTTCTCAGCGACAACTGCTTCGCGTTGGACAGCAAGAAAACGCGTATAGTTTTCCTGATTATCTTCAATACCTTCTTCCAGAATTTGCATGCCATACAATTCAGCCGCCCGCTTCGAAGCGATGGCTGCCACATCCCGCGCACCGGATTCTTTCAACATCTTTACGCTGCCTGCCGTATCGTACACAGTTTCAGATCTGATACCTTTCCCCCGCAAATACGCCGCACACTGTCCTAATGCTTGCGGATGACTAATGGCTTTCTTGATGTCTTCCATCTTCACACCCGGATTCGCGATCAAACAATGCTGTACGCGCAGGAAATACTCGCCCACAATATGCAGATCATGCCGCAGAAGCAGGTCATAGTTTTGGTGAATACTCCCTGCCAATGAATTTTCGATCGGAGCCAACGCCATGTCACTTTTGCCGGAAATGACCGAATCGAACATCACATCAAAAGATTCGCACGGAACCGTTTCAACATTTCCAAAATAATTGAAGACCGCCTGCTCTGAATATGCACCAGGTTCGCCCTGAAATGATACTTTCATTATGACTCCTTCGGGCGGGGAGACCCCGCCCCTACTGGTAACTGATTATTGCTTTTCCGCCCACTCAACTATTTTCCGAAACCCGGCTTCCACATCCGCATCCGATGCGGCGATGCACAAACGGGCAAAGCCTTCACCTTGTTCTCCAAACGCAGAGCCAGGCACAAGCGCCACACCAACATCGTCCAGCAATTTCTCGCAGATTTCCACCGAGGACATTTTGAGGGGACGCATATCAAGGAAGAAGTAGAAGGCGCCCTGTGAAGGCGTGACGATGACCTTGTCACTTTCGAATTCGCGAGCGAGGCGTAAGACCAGTTCACGGCGTTTGGCATACGCAGAACGCATGCTGACTGTGACATCCTGAATCGCAGGGTCGGTCAACGCGAAGGCAGCAGCTTTTTGGATGAAGGGAGCCACACAAGTAATGGAGTTCTGGCTGGCTTTAAGCGCATTTGCAATCACCTGCGCCGGAGCGGCAAGGAAACCAACACGCCACCCCGTCATCGCATAAGATTTGGAGAGACTTTGTACGAGCAAAGTACGTTCTTTCGCCCCGGCAATGGCAGCAGCGCTGGTTGGCTTTTCGCCATAATACAAACTGCCATAGACCTCATCACTGACAATCCACAAATTATTTTTAGCGGCGAAATCTTGCAACTGCTGTAAGTATTCACGATTGGGATATGCCCCAGTCGGGTTTGAGGGATAGTTCAGGACGATGACTCGGGTTTTAGGGGTAAGAGCTTTCAGCCAGGAATCGAAATGAGGGATGAACCCATTTTCGGCGGGGGCAGGGACGCGGATGACATTTCCACGCAGCATGGTCGCCATATTGGAATGTGTCGCCCAAGAAGGGTCGGGGATCAACACATCATCACCGGGGTTGAGCACAGATTGCATGGCAGTGTAATAAGCATGGATACCGCCATTGGTGACAAGAATTTCCGAAGCGGGGTCATAAGTCACGCCTTCGTCACGTTGAAGTTTATGTGCTATGGCTTTGCGTAGTTCCAGCGTGCCATTGGATGGACCGTAATGGGTTTGCCCATCCTGCATGGCTTTAAGCGCAGCTTCTGCAATGGCGGGGTGGGTTCCAAAATCGGGGTCGCCGACCTGCAAGCCAATGATCTGACGCCCGCTGGCTTTTAGAGCCAAAATGCGGTCTGTTAGAGAAACCGTGGCAGACTGGCGTATCAGTTCAAATTGAGTATTGAGTGTTTGCATAAGTTGCTCACCTGAATGAAAGTACTTTATCGAAAGACCATGCTTCACGACGACGGAAAGAATAAGGCGTGAGTGTATAGGGAAATAAAAATCCCGTCAACGGTTTGACGGGATCAAGAGGTCAGCGCAGAAACCGGCGCGGGCGGCGGGGCGGCGGTGTGTACCGGGAGAATGAAAGAGAAAATACTGCCTTTGCCTTCCTCACTATCCACCCAAATACGCCCGCCGTGCATCTCCACCATCACTTTGGCAACCGAAAGCCCAAGCCCCATGCCGCCATGCCGTCGGGTGAGATGTCCTTCCACTTGATAAAACCGATCAAATACATGCGGCACATCTTTGGCTGGGATGCCAATGCCGCTGTCTTTGACGGAAACTTTCACGTAATCTGGCTGTTGTTCTCCGCGAATAATGATCTCGCCGCCTTCATTCGTAAAGGAAATGGCATTCTTCAAGATATTACTCAACACAATGGCAACCTTGCCGCCATCTACATCCACCCACATTTCACGCCCGGGCTGCAGGGATTTTTTGAGAGAGATGTTCTTCTTCGATGCCATTTCATTAAAGGAGACACATACATCTTCAATGATGCGCGCTATGGACACTTTGCGCGAACGGACGAGTGCCCCGCCTGATTGATAATTATCCACACTCGTCAGGCTTTCGATGATCTCTTTGAGACGTGCAGCATTACGGATGATGGCGTCCACTTGTTCCTGATGTTCACTGCCGATCAACTCTTTGAGAAATGTGGAATGACCAAGGATCAAGCCTAGGGGAGTGCGCAGTTCATGAGACGTGATGGCAATGAACTCGTTCTTCAAACGGTCCAGTTCCCGCGTCTCTTCTTTTGAAACAAGAATGCCCTTCTCAAGAATATCCTTTTGCATCGCTGAAGCTGCCAGCGCTGCCAACGTCTCCACTACGAGTGTGTCTTCAGCCGTATATTTTTCGCGTTTATTGAAAACTTCCAAAACCCCAATCGGCTTTCCACGCGCAACCATGGGCGCACCCAGCACCGAGTGAATGGCGATCCCGGCTAGTTCATCCACCTTGCGGGAATGGCGGTCATCTTTACTCACATCGTCAACAACAATTGCTGCGTTGTTCAAGAAGATCCAGCCTGCAATGCTGCCGTTCAGGGGAATCCTTGTAGCGCTGCCTGCTGATTCGCGGTGAAACCACGGTACATACTTGAAAAAAAAGTTAAGGGATGCTTCGTCGTATTCCAAAAGTAACGCGGTTTCACTGCCAGTCAACTCGACAGCAGCGGAAAGGATCGAACGAAAGTTCGACTCCAGATCCACTTCAGAATCGAGGCTGCGGGTCACTTCGAGAAGGCGGGTTAGGATTTTTCCCTGATCGATGGTCATACAATTTCCTGTTGGTAAGATTATACTTCACGGTTGTATCTGAATTCTGCCTTCACAAATCAACAAGGAAATTGTAATTCATCTCAAGGAGATATAAAAATGGCACCCAAGAAAAAAGTACGAGTAGCGATCATCGGCGTGGGAAATTGCGCATCCTCCCTGGTGCAGGGAGTTCAATTCTACAAGAACGCCAAGAATGATGATGTGATCCCCGGCATTATGCACCCGCAGTTGGGCGAATATCACATCCGCGACATCGAATTTACGCTTGCAATCGACATCAATGCCACCAAGGTCGGCAAAGATTTGTCTGAAGCAATTTTTGCCGAGCCGAACAATACCTATAAATTTGCAGATGTTCCCCATCTCAATGTGCCCGTCGTGCGCGGCATGACACATGACGGCTTGGGCAAATATCTAAGCCAGGTCATCGAAAAAGCACCCGGCTCCACCGCCGATATCGTGCGCCTATTAAAAGAAACCAAGACCGAAGTCGTCATCAGCTTCCTGCCTGTCGGTTCGGAGATGGCGACCAAGTGGTACGTGGAGCAGATCATCGAAGCAGGCTGCGCCTTTGTGAACGGCATCCCCGTTTTCATCGCCTCCTCCGAATATTGGGGCAAGCGTTTCGCCGATGCCGGTCTGCCCATTCTCGGCGACGACATCAAAAGCCAGGTCGGGGCAACTATCGTCCACCGTGTGCTGACCAGCCTCTTCGTAGATCGAGGCGTGAAGATCGACCGAACCTACCAACTCAACTTCGGCGGCAATACCGACTTCCTTAACATGCTCGAACGCGAACGTCTTGAATCCAAAAAGATCTCAAAAACCAACGCCGTCACCAGCATGATCCCCTACGAGATCGACCCCAGCAACGTGCATGTCGGTCCCAGCGACCACGTCCCCTGGCTGACTGACCGTAAGTGGTGCTACATCCGTATGGAAGGTACCACCTTCGGTGATGTGCCGCTCAACCTTGAACTCAAACTTGAAGTGTGGGACAGCCCCAACTCCGCCGGTGTGATGATCGATGCCATCCGCTGTGCCAAGATCGCGCTTGACCGCGAACTCGCCGGTCCGATCGTTGGTCCATCATCCTACTTCTTCAAAACACCGCCCAAACAGTTCAAGGATGAAGTTGCCCACCAAAAAGTGGAAGACTTTATTTCAGGCAAGAGCGACGAATAAGACAAGTAACGAATAAAAAGAAGGAAAAGGCGTGCTGAGACCCAGTACGCCTTTTCTGTTATTATTGGCAATCACAAAAAGGATATAACTTCATCATGAGACGCAAATACTCTCGTCGTTCGTTGATCGTTTCCCGCTTCTTAATTCCCTTCAGCCTGCTCGCAGCGCTTCTGGCTGCCTGCCAACCCGCCGCCGCAACGCCCGATGTAAATCTCGCCCTGACCGCTGCCTTCGAAACCGCAGTTGCCCAGATCAGCGCACCCACCGCTACACCGCAGATCACAGATACCCCCGTTCCCACTGCCACGATCCCGCGCACACCGCCTGCATTGCCGGGCACGTATCAGACTTCAATGCTCAAACCCGAAGACCTGCCCCGCACCTACGTTACAGATTCTTGTCAGTACATCAAAAATAAATGGGACTCGACCAAAGCTGCGCCGGGAACGGTGGTGATGGTTGTGATGCACCACGGCATCAACAAAGGGGAAGCCAGCGGCAACGATGTGACCGTAAATGAACACAAGAAGATCATGGACAGTCTGTATGAAGCCGGGTTCCAAGCCATCAACATGCAGCAGTTATCAGATTTCATGTACGACAATGCCAGTATTCCCCAGCGTTCCGTCATCTTCATTGTAGATGACCGCCACTTCGCCGAATACTTCAACGACCATTGGCGCCCATACTTTGACCAATGGGGCTGGTCCGTTGTCAATGCCTATATTGGCATTGATGAACGCACCGACTTGTGGGCAGAAAATGCCGCGCTATCCGCCGAAGGCTGGGTAGACTTCCAATCCCACGGATACATTCACAACATCCCCATCAGCGAAGGTTCTACTGATGAATTCATCATCAGCGAAATGGGCGGCGCGATCTCTTCCATTCAAAAATACATGAATAAAACGCCGATCGGTTACACGTGGCCCGGCGGCGGTTTCTCCAAACGCGCCGTTGAGATCGGACCCACCCTCGGCTACAAACTCGGCTTCACCGTCAACGAACGCGGACCCGTCATGTATAACTGGATCCCGCAGGCAGATGCCGTCAACGACTCCAACCCGATGGCGATCCCTGAAGTACCTGCTGGAAATCCGCTCATGACCCTGCCCCGTTATTGGAGCACCAACGTCCTTGACCATATCGATACAGTCCGTGCCATCGGCGAAGAAGCTGCCGCCTATGCCGAACAGAATAAAGCGGTCGAGTTGGAATACTACGACATTGTTTGCGCGCCTACATACGGACCGATTCCGTAAATTCTACAAGTCATGCTTTCAGTGTGATGGTCGTAAAAATTAAAATTCAGGCTACATACCCATAAAATGGGATCTAGCCTGAATTACCCTATCAATCTCCGGCTCTAATTTGGTTTACAATTCCAACGATATGCAAACAAGAAATGCACTTCAGGAAATTCTCCTGCGCTCCATTTTCGTTCTCACCATCGTCTTCATCCTGATCTCCTGTCAGTTAAATCCATCCGCTACTGCAGACCCGGCAACCGTGGATAATTCCAGCAACGAGTCGGTTGAGGACTTTCCGCCGCTGCCTGCCACGTTTCAAACAAACCTTTTGAATCCGCTCGATACGCCGCACACTTACCTAAATGACACGTGCCGTTCCCTGCGGTACAAATGGAATCCGATCAATTCCGAGCCAGGAACCGTGGTGATGGTTATTTTGATCAAGAACATTAATCGCGGTACTACCGAAATACCAGACAGCATCCGCATCCTTGAATTCTTCGATCTTATGGAAATGCTCAAGGCGCAAGGCTTTGACACGATCGACACGAATCAATTACATGCCTTTTTACAACGCAATGCAGCCATCCCTCCCCGTTCGGTCCTTCTCATTCAAGATGGCAACCAAAGCGAAGAGTACTTCGATAAGAATTTCCGTGAGTATTTCGAAAGGTGGGGCTGGACTGTCACCAATGCCTGGGTCAGCGAACCGGAGATCGACCCGGTACTGCTCGAAGGGAACGTATCCCTTGAAGAAGAGGGTTTTGTAAATCACCAAGCCCGCGGCGTCACCCCGGATACAATCCTCTCAGACGATGTAGCCAAGACGATCATTGCACGTGAACTACAAGGCTCGCTGAATGGGCTTGTCAGTTTCAATAAATTTCCAAACGCCATTATTTGGCCTAATGGTGGTTTCGGTTATCGACCGGTTGATGCAGCAAGACAACTACGTTTTCGGCTGGGTTTTACTCAAAATCCGCGCGGACCCATTATGTACAATTGGATCCCATTGGCAGATGCCGCCGACCCGGAGCGCCCGGGGTTAATTCCTGAAGGTCGTATCAACGACCCGGTGATGACCATACCTATGTACTCCGCCAATGAAGCAATCAATGCCATTGACACGGTGCGCGCCATCAGCAAGGCAGCAGCAGAATATACCCTTGCCAATAAAGAAACAGAATTTGAATATTACAATACTGTCTGCGCAGAAAAATATGGGCCCCTGCCCACCCCATAAATCGAGGAGAGCATCTCATGTCTGATTGTATTTTTTGCAAGATCATCAACGGTGAAATTCCAAGCACCAGCGTATACCAGGATGAACAAGCTTACGCCTTTCGCGACATTCAACCCGCCGCGCCAACTCACATTTTGATCGTACCGCGCAAGCACATCGACTCGATCAACGCCATGACAGATAACGATGAGCAGACCATCGGTCATCTCTTCAATGCCGCCAGGCAGATCGCAGCACAGGAAGGACTGGCAGAGAACGGCTACCGCCTCGTCATCAATACCAATGCCCATGCCGGGCAGACCGTCTTCCACATCCACCTGCATTTGCTCGGCGGCAGGCAGCTCACCAAAATGGGATAGTTTTGGATGATGGACGATAATTACCATCGTCCATCATCATTAGACTTCTTGTAAAAGTCTATTTTTCATCCTGCTCAAGGCGGCGTCCTCGCCGCCGGGGACTGCGTCGAGAGCACTGATGCAAGAGGTCTATTTTTTCAGGAGAATTCATGCCCGAACGAGAAATTTATCTTTTATCGCCGCGCGCGCTCAGCCCGGAAACCATAGCAGTTGCATTTGCCAAAACCTCGCGTTCCCCCGAATCTTTTCGTGAGATCGCGGCAGAACTCAGCGATGAGTCTTCCGCCCAATTCCATGAGAAATGGGTCGTTGGGTATGGGCATGCCTCAGTGGCGGAACATGCCGTGCTGCACCTCGCTTTCGAAAATGTTTCGCGGGTTGCCATCGAAACCATCGAGGGAAACCGGCTCGCATCCTACACCGAAAAATCGACACGGTACCAAAAATGGGGCATGGAAGATTTCACCATTCCGCCTGAACTGGATGGACATCCGTTACGCGACGAATTCATTGCCACTGTGCGCCTCCTCTTCTCCGCCTATGCCGAATCGCTCGAGCCGGTGAAGAATCTCATCGTGGAGCGTTCACCGCGCCGCGAGAACGAGGGCGACGAAGCCTACGACCGCCGTATCCGCTCACAATATGTGGACCGCTGCCGCTTCCTGCTGCCCGCCGCCGCCAACGCCAATGTGGGCATGACAGCCAATGCGCGTGTCATCGAAATGACGATCCGCAAGATGCTCTCCCACCCGTTGGAGGAAGTGCGCCAGATCGGCGAAAAAATGAAAGAAGTCTCCAAAGCAGAGACCCCTACACTGGTCAAATACGCCGACGCGAATCCATACACCACGGAAACGATCCGCGAACTTGCCAATCGTCAATTATCTATCACCAATCGCCAATCTGGTTGGTGTGAATTGATCGACCATGACAAAGACGGTGAAAAGAAGATCCTCGCGGCAGCTCTCTATCGCTTCGATGAAATTCCTTATGCCGAAGCCCTGGCACATGTAAAATCGCTCAAGAAAAAAGAGCGTGAAGCGCTGGCTGAAGCGTTGCTGGGCAAACTCGGCAAATATGATACTCCCCTGCGAGAGTTGGAATATTCCACGTACACCTTCGACCTCGTCATGGACCAGGGTGCGTATGCCGAATTCAAACGTCACCGCATGATGACGCAGACCCCGCAGCGACTGACGACGAGGCTTGGGTACACGACTCCGCTGCTTATAACGGAAGCAAACTTCGGTTCCAGGTATGAGGCGGCAATGGAAGCGGCACATGCCATGTACGAAAAACTCCACGCATTTAATCCCGATGTCGCTCAATACATCGTCCCGAACGGGTACAACCGCCGGGTACTGGCGCAGTTCAACCTGCGCGAAGCCTTCGCATTCTGTCAATTAAGAACTGCCGCCAATGCCCACTTCTCCATCCGGCGCGTGGCGCAAAAAATGTATGAGGATATTTCAAGAGTTCATCCGCTACTCACAAAATATATGAAACTGCGCGATGAGACCTGGCAAAGCGTGGAAGAGAATTATTTTTCAAAGCTATAAAACAAAATGCTCTGTTGGGCTTCGCCTCAACAGAGCATTTTTATTGAATTTATCAGGCTCTAGTCGTCGTCTTCCTCTTCCCTTTTGACCCCAAAAATCGTATCAATGCGTTCCATGATCTCGGGTGTGAGCTTTGGCGCGATCTCAGCCGATTTCATGTTCTCATGCACCTGCTCCACCCGGCTTGCACCGGTGATGACTGTGCTCACAAAGGGATTCTTCAAACACCAGGCAAGGGCAAGTTGAGCCACTGTGCCGCCAAGTTCTTTGGCGATGGGTTCCAATGCCGTAACCTTGGCAAGCTTCTCCTGGTTGGTCAGATTTCCATGCAACCACTCATAGCCCTTGAGCGCACCGCGGCTATCCTGTGGGATACCCTTGTTGTACTTACCCGAAAGCAGACCTGAAGCCAGTGGACTCCAAATGGTTGTGCCATATCCATATTCTTTATAAAAGCGCACGTAATCGCCTTCGAGGCGTCCGCGTTCGAAGAGATTGTATTGCGGCTGCTCGACCACCGGCTTGTGCAAGTGGTGTCGTTCTGCGATCTGAATCGCTTCGATGATTTCCGAAGCCGCCCATTCCGACGTACCCCAATACAACGCCTTCCCCCATTCGACAATGTTATGCATCGCCCAAACAGTCTCTTCGATAGGCGTGGTCTTATCCGGGCGGTGACAATAGATCAGGTCTACATAGTCCATGTCGAGCCGTTGGAGCGCACCGTTAATCCCTTCAATAAGGCGTTTGCGGTTGAGCGTGTTCTTTTCATTAATGCCGTCATGCAAACCCCAATAGAACTTGGTTGAAACCAGATAGCTTCCGCGCCGCCAGCCCAGCTTCTTCAACGCTGCCCCCATTACTTCTTCAGACTTGCCGCTGGCATACACTTCGGCATTATCGAAGAAATTCACGCCGTGGTCATAGGCTGCCGCCATGATCTCCACTGCCGCATCCACATCCACCTGATTTTTGAATGTAACCCAGGAACCGATCGATAATTCACTGACCTGAATTCCCGTTCTTCCAAGATGACGATATTGCATTGTGTTCCTCCATTTAATTTTCAAGTGACAGCCACCAAACTGATGACTGTCACTTTTCGCTTCTATTATAATCACCTCATGCGAAAACTTCTGCTTCTCAGCATATTTTTCTGCGCATGTGCGCCTTCGCCTGCTCAGACCACAGACGTTTCACTCGCGCCCTACCTTACGGCAACACCTGCCGCCAGCAGCACCCCGAACGTGCTGACCATCATCGAAACGGCGCAACCCACCAGCACCCAACAAGTGTATATGATCGAGTCGGGCGATACCATTAGCGAGATCGCCGAAAAATTTAGAATTCCCCAAGCTGCTTTGATCGCGGCGAACCCGGATGTGAACCCGAACACGCTCACCATCGGGCAGACTCTTTTCATTCCAGACCCATCTGCCGCTCTCGCCGCCGCCTCGACGCCCACACCGCTGCCTATTCCCATTACCCAAGCCGCCTGCCACCCCACCACGGATTCAGGTTTATGGTGTTTTGCGCTCATTCAAAACACCACACCCGATATCCTTGAAAATGTCTCGGTGCAGATTAACCTGTTCGATGAAAACGACCAGGTCATCGCAAGCCAGGTTGCCTTCCTGCCTTTGGACATGCTTTCTCCAAATACATCGCTGCCCGTCTTTGTTTTCTTTCCAAACATGCCCGCCACTGCCAAACCGCAAGCCCAACTCTTAAGCGCCATGCAAGCGGGCACAGGTCATTACCTGCCTGCCACACTCCACAACACGTCTGCGCAAGTAGATTGGGATGGCAAGACCGCACAGGCTAGCGGACAGGTGAGCTTGCCCGTTGAATCAAGCGCCGCAACCCAGGTTTGGGTTGCGGCGGTGGCATACGATAAAAATGGGACTGTAGTCGGAGTTCGTCGTTGGCAAGACGGAGGTCTCCAGCCGGGCGGTTCGCTCAGTTTTGACTTTAGCGTAGCCAGCGTCGGCGGAGATATTGAGACGGTGGAATTTTCCGTACAAGCTAGCCCATAGAAGACTGCCAGTCCAGTCAATCCAGAGTCAGCGTTTATTTTCCGTCAAGCCACATGTATCTCTCAAGCGGGATAGTGATCGGGGTGAACACATACCCCTTCACATATGGTTGAACAAGTTCATAAGAAAGCGAATGGGTGGTGAACAATACAGGCGCATCGTTCACGATGGTGCGTTCAGCTTCCTGATACATGGCAATACGCTTGGTCACATCCGGTTCGATGCGCGCGGCTTCGAGCAGGGCATCCAACTCGGGGTTGGAGTAACCGCCATGATTTTGCGGCACACCGGTATGAAAGAGAACGTCCGCAAAATTTTCGGGGTCGGGATAGTCAGCACACCAACCACCATCAAAGATCTGCCCATGGTTGCCAGAGAAGATCTGTTCGTAGTAGAAGTTGTAATCGAGGTTCTCAACCTTGATGGTGACACCCAGATTCGTTTGCCACATCTCTGCCAGGGCAGCCACAGTACCGCCAATATAACTGCCAATACCAGAGTTGGTGTAAGTGATCTCCGGCAAGCCTTCCGGTCCGCCGTATTTGGATTGTTTGAGCAACTCACGCGCCTGAGCAGGGTCATAAGGCAAACCTTGCAAGCCATAGTCAAAGCCGGGTAAGCCGGGCGGATATAGACCGACCGCAGGCAAGGCAACACCACGATACAACACATCCACATAACGCTGACGGTCGAATGCCATGCTGAACGCTTTGCGCACGTTGACATCATCAAAAGGCGGCACGGTGGCATCGAACACAACGTAACTCGTACATAGGTTCACGCCGGTGACAAGATTGCGGCTCATGGGCTCGGCAGGGTTGAGCATACGCTGCACATCATACAAACCGACACCGGCAACATCAATATCTCCCGTTTCAAAGAGACGTACATCATCCCCTGCATAGATCTTCACAACCACATATGGGATGGAAGGTGCACCGAGGTAGAAATCGGAATTGGCAGTGTAAACGATATATTCGTTGGAGCGCCATTCGGTCAATTTATATGGACCGGTTCCATTCGGCTGGCGCACCCACTCCTCACCCGCCGAGACATTCTCTTCATCCACAACATAGGATGTGGGGAAGGTCAGCTTCATGAGGAAGTAAGGCTTCGGCGCATCGATCGTGACTTGAAGGGTTTTGTCGTCAATAACCTTAACGCCGCTGATGCTTTCTGCCTGTCCGAGCGCTTTCTCGCGCACACCCACGATATCAGCAAGATAAGTGAGGACAGTATCAGATGCCAATTCAGGGCTGGCAGCGCGTTCCCAGGAAAAGGCAACATCTTGAGCGGTTACTTCACGTCCGTTATGGAAGCGGGCATTCTCGCGAATCTTGAATGTGTAGATCGTGCCGCCACCGCTTACTTCCCAGGTTTCAGCGAGGTCGGGGCGGATGTTTAGATTCTGGTCGAGCATGACCAAGCCGCTGAAAACAAGTTTGTCGCCGGAGCTGTAGGTGGTGGCGGGGTCGTAATCGCGCGGGTTGGCAGATTCGCCGCCGTTGTATACCAACGCCTGGTCGAGCGGAACGCCGATTTGAAAATCGGGGCTGCTGGGTGCGCTGGCAGTTAGGAAAAGCGAAGTTATCAAGACAAACATAAGGCTGCCAATCGCAGTCCGCTGCCTGCCTTTGGATTGAAAAGCCGTAATGAACTTATCCATTTTTTCCTCCTTTGGCATTTCCCTTGCGGACAACTACGCCAAGGACGATGACACCAATAATAAGTAGAAACACAAGGCAGAAACACAACAGGAACACAGTCACTGCGATCTTCGGACCGGAAAAACCTGAAGTTGAATCTGGATTATTTGGTGACGAAGCAGGGATTGCTCCAGGTGTGGCAGTAATCGCCTGCGGGATACCGTCTATTGGAACATAGGTCGGCACGTAGGTGGCGGTAGGTTGAGCAGTCGCCTGTGCCACTATCAATGGAGCCAGCCCCAACGATTCTCGCCAGGCGGCATCAAGTCCATCGGTATCAACACCGTAAATGTTAAGCAAGGCAGTATCCACCGGTTCGGCGTTACTAAGCGCAGTGAGCAACTGGCTCATCTTCTCCTGTCCATAGGTCTCCAGCATGAAATTGACCACACTGTAAGACTGGGCATACGAGAGCAAGGCTTTTTCGGGGATCTCAGAAAAATTCCCGCCAAGCGAGCGGACGGGGAAAAAGGCGTCATCGCGCAAAGCGATATCGAACTGAGATTGCATGCTCTCGTCGAGAGGTCCTTCGTTATAAACGGCAAGCCCTTCATTCAACCAGGTGGGAATGAAACCGATGCAAGTAAAGGCATTACGCCCCACCAGAACATGGGTCACTTCGTGAATGACGGTGGCTTTGTCAAAATCGGCACTGCCGGAGGTACCCATGATGATGATGCTTGAGTCAGAATATGCCAAGCCGCCCGTCCATTGCGGTTCGTAAAGAATGGCATCGCGCATTTCATCGTAACTGGGGTACACATAAATTTGAACAGGGATATCGGGGGTCATACCCGCCTGTTCTTTATTGCGGCGCAGACCTTCCTCCCCCGCAGCCAGCATGGATCGGGCAAAACTCTCGTCTGCCCCATAATAATGGATGTGGATACCGGCGCTGGTGACGGTTTGCCAATCGTGGATATCGTCCAGCCAGGTGACAGTTTGAGTATCGCTGACGAATTCGGTGCCGGAAGAATCGACATAACGCCAGCGCCACCAGATGGTAGTACCGGGCGGGAGCGATCCGCTCTGACGCATGTCCCATGTCCATGAGACATCTGCCGAAGTTCCCGGTTGGAAATCGGGGAATGCCTTGGCGATCACATCGCCGCAATTCAGTTGCTCATTGCCGTATTCAAGCACCACCGAGGTGATCTCTGCAGAAGCCTTGAGGGTGGCGGAAAATGTCACCGTGTTGGGGAAATCCAGGGTGGCGGAATCAGCTTCCACGTCCGCTTGAGGCGCGGCAAGAGCACTGGTTGGGTGGAGCAGTGTTATAAGTAAGGTCAAAAATAAGATGAGCCGTTTTTGCATCCGTAGCCTCCGTTCGTTTTGGCAACTATACCATCAAAAAATCGTCATGGATAATTAAGACAGAATCACGCAGGTTTTATGACATCCATCTGCCTTTAAACTCAGCCGTATTTAATCTCACCATGTAAAATGGACATAGATTGTTCTATTTGGCACTACCCATTTCTTGGAGGCTTCCATGCAAAGAAACAAATTTTTTATCGGCGGCGCGCTCATCCTTGCAGCTGTCGTTTACTTGATCGCTTCGTCTACTCAGGCAAGCGCGGAATATTTCATGACCGTTGACGAACTGAATGCGGAAGGCGCATCTGCCATCAACAAGAGCGTTCGTCTCTCCGGCGCCGTTCTGGGTGACACCATCCAGTACGATGCATCCACGCTGACGTTGACTTTTGAGGTGGCTCACGTTCCAGGCGATAATGCCGAGATCGAAGCACAAGGCGGGCTGGCAGTAGTGCTGCATCAGGCAGTGATCGACCCGAGCCGCTCACGTGTCACGGTGGTGTACGAAGGTGTGATGCCCGACCTGCTCCGCAACGAGGCGCAGGCGATCATGACCGGCAAGCTCGGCGATGATGGTGTTTTCCACGCTGAGGAACTTCTGCTCAAATGTCCGACCAAATATGAAGAAGCTGTCCCGGAACAGGCGGCATCGAACTAACCAATTAACCTGATGGGTGTTCTATCCATCAGGTTTTATTTCACCCCATCCTCACCCCCATCCTTAATCAGAGAAAAGGGGGAGAATAGTAGGAAAGTTAATATGCTTGCAGAATTTGGATATGGCGTTTTACTGGTCAGTTTTATTGTTACGATCTACAGCGGTATTGCCGCTTTCTTGGGCGTTCAAAATAAATCCGCATCTCTGGTGGAAAGTGCGCGACGTGCTCAATTACTCACCTTTCCACTTCTCTCCATTGCGGCGGGGATGCTGATCTATTTGCTGGTAAATAATCATTTCGACGTCTCGTTCGTGTATGAAGTGACAAGCAGAAGCATGCCCACTTATCTGAGAGTCACCGCATGGTGGGGTGGACAGGCAGGCTCGCTTTTGTTTTGGGCATGGTTGTTAGCCATGTTCACTTCGGCTGTCACCATCCGCAAATGGGATCGTGATATTGAATTCCTGCCGTGGGTGATCGTAGTGTCATCCATTACGCTGGCGTTCTTTGTTGGAATGGTTGTTTTTTACGAAAATCCCTTCACTCGCTTCTGGAATGTGAGCGGCGAAATTGTGCCGAGCATGTTCTCTCCTGCCGCAGGTGCAACACTCTTCACCCCGCCAGATGGACGTGGTTTGAATCCGCTTCTGCGCCACCCGGGCATGGTCATCCATCCGCCCATGCTGTATTTGGGCTTCGTCTCTTTCGTCATTCCGTATGCGTTTGCAATGGCAGCACTCATCACCGGGCGCACCGATGACCGTTGGATCCGCATCACCCGCCGCTGGACGTTATGGGCATGGCTGTTCCTTTCACTAGGTCTCGTGCTAGGCGGACGCTGGGCATACGATGTACTCGGTTGGGGCGGCTACTGGGGCTGGGACCCAGTTGAGATCGCTGCTTTCATGCCGTGGTTAACGGGAACTGCCTTCCTGCATTCTGTGATGATCCAGGAAAAGCGCGGCTTGCTCAAACACTGGAACATGATCCTCATCATTTTGACCTATGCCTTGGTAATCTTCGGAACCTTCCTGACCCGTTCAGGTGTGCTCTCCTCGGTACATGCCTTTGCGAACAGCCCGATCGGTCCGTTATTTATGGCGTTTGTCAGTCTGACGTTAATCGCTTCGATCGCATTGCTCATCAAACGCTGGCCCGAAATGCGCAGTGAGACTGAAATGAAATCCATGCTCTCGCGTGAAGCGCTCTTCCTTCTTAATAATCTGCTCTTTATGGGTATCCTCGTCGTTTGCTTCTGGGGCGTCATCTCACCGCTGGCTTCGGAACTCTTCACTGGAACCAAGATCACGGTTGGACCTCCCTACTATGAGCGCGCCACGGGTCCGCTTTTTGCGGGTCTGTTATTCCTGATGGCGATTGCGCCGCTTTCTGCATGGGGTCACTCGACGATCCAGACACTTGGTCGCGCCATCTGGAAATCTGCACTTGCCGCAGCCATCCTGACCGTGGTGCTGGTCTTTACCTACACTCAGAATATCTACGCCTTGATCGGGTTCTTCCTGATCGCGCTGGTGTTGTTCGCCACCGCAGATGAATTTGCACGCGGCGCAAGCGCAAGAATGAAAGCCCAGAACGAGAATTTCTTCCTCGCACTCGCCCGCCTGATGGGACGCAACCGCCGCCGCTACGGTGGATACATCATCCACGTCAGCATGGCGTTGATGGCGATCGGTATCCTCGGCATTGAGATCTTCCAGATCCAGACCCAGGGCACCATTGCCGCAGGTGAAGAATTAAATATTGGTGATTACACCGTTCAATATCAGGAACTCGCCTCATGGGACGACGGCGGCGCCGGCGTCAATTACACCCGCTCGGTCGTGGATATCTATGAGAACGGTATCTTCATTGGAAAACTCTACCCGCGCATTGACTACTACTTCGACTCACAACAAAATATGACCATCCCCGGTCAGCATGCCACACTCAAGGATGATCTCTACATCCTGCTCGTAGATTGGCAGCCCGTCTCCAGTGATGGCGCGACCTTCAAGATCTACGTCAACCCGCTGGTGAACTGGTTGTGGATCGGCAGCCTCACCTTCCTGCTGGGCTTGATCTTCGCTGCCTGGCCCGACCGTGACCCCGCCGACGAACCCGTCCGCCGCAAGGTGAGCGCTGGAAATCACCAGACGAGCGCAGCAGACTAAAAGAGTCAAAGGTCGAAAGTCATCGACCTATCTCGGAGAAATTCAATGAAGAAATTCCTTCTTACCCTTACACTCGTACTAGTCGCATCTGGTCTATTCACAGCCGTCGCCTTTGCGCAAGATACCACTCCCACCGACGATGAAGTGAACGCGATCGCCAAGCAGTTATATTGCCCGGTCTGTGAGAATACCCCGCTGGATGTCTGCCCGACCGAAGCATGCCGCCAATGGCGTGAGTTGATCCGCCAACAATTAGCGGAAGGCAAGACCGAACAAGAGATCAAGGACTATTTTGTTGCCAACTACGGCGCACGTGTGCTTTCTGAACCGCCGCGCACCGGCTTCAATTGGCTGGTATACATCATCCCGCCAGTGTTGATCCTTGTGGGTGCAGTTGTGCTTTTCAACGCCTTCCGGGCATGGACCAAACCCAAATCTGCTGAGGCAGGCGCGGGGATGGAAAAAGGGGCGGGGGCTTCATCCAGTGACGATGAATATATCAAGCGTCTTGAAGAAGAATTAAAGAACAGAAAATAATAAAATCTCCCTCACCCGAACCCTCTCCCAAAAGGAGTGGGAACGCCCTCCCCCTTCGGGGAAGGGCTGGGGATGAGGGCTCGGAGAATGCAATGACAGAAACAACAACGCAAACAAAACGTAGTGTGCCACTTTGGGCACAAATCACCATTTGGGGTTTTCTTGCAGGCTTGCTTGCCCTGGTAGGCTTCGGCTTGAAGCGCTCCAGCAGCCCCATGGCAGAGATCGGCAAACCCGTGCCTGATTTCAAATTAGTCTATTATGAAGGTTACGAATACAACAACACTGCCGAAATGAATCTTTCAGACCTGCGTGGCAAGGTTGTGCTCATCAATATTTGGGCTTCATGGTGCAAACCTTGCGAACAGGAAGCGCCCGATCTTGAAGAAGCCTGGCAGTTATATAAAGACAGTAACGATGTGGTCTTTGTAGGCGTTGATTATGTGGATACGCCCGAAGGTGCCTTTGGGTATTTGAAAAAATTCACCATCACCTTCCCCAATGCCCCCGACCTGCAATCGAACATCTCCAGCATTCTTAACCGTCAGATGGGCGTGCCCGAAACCTACCTGATCGACCGCGAAGGTGTTCTGCGGCAGATCAAGATCGGTCCGTTTGCATCCATTTCGGAAATCCAAGCTTTTATCGCGAACGCAGAATAGGGGAATTTCAATGGAACTAGGCTCAATCTTTCTTATACTGGCAGTCCTCGTCATAGTCGGCATGTATCTGTATGCGCCGTTCATGACCCGCGCCCGCAAAACATCCACCAACCAAACGCACGAAGTATCCGCATTGAAAGCCGAACGCGACCGCGTCATCAACGCGCTGCAGGAATTGGATTTCGATCAGAAGCTCGGCAAGATTCCCGTCGAGGATTACCCCGAACAACGCGCTGAACTGTTGAAAAAAGGTTCTGAAATATTGCGTCAGCTCGATGAACTCGAACCGATCCTTTCTTCAGCACGTGACGCTGAATCACGCATTGAAAAAGCCGCTGCCGCCAAACGTGCCGATGCCTCCTCCAACGCATCCGAACTTAGTGACGAGGAACTCGAAGCCATGATCGCCGCGCGCCGCAAACAGCACAAAAGCAAATCTGCCGGGTTCTGTCCCTCTTGCGGTAAACCTGTGCTCGTTGCCGATCATTTTTGCCCGTCTTGCGGAAAGTCGTTGAAGTAAATAGTAATTAGAGATTGGTCATTAGCATTTATCAATCTCCACCCGAGGAATTCATGAAATTACGCCACACCCTTCTTTTAGCCCTTGGTACGCTCCTGCTCTCTGCCTGTAACATGACGCTTGCAGCAGATGTCACCCCGCCTCCGGGATACGTCCCCCCCACTCCCGCTCCCACCCTCGGACCGCTCTTCCCCGACCAGGCGCCGGATATTGAGAACGGCAAAGCCATCTATGCTGAAAAATGCGTTGACTGCCACGGCGAAAAAGGTCTGGGCGACGGCGCACAAAGCAAAGACCTGCCTGTTTCGGTCATTCCCATTGGTCTGCCTGAATTCGCCAACGACGCAACCCCATCCAATTGGTATGCCACCGTTACCCAAGGCAGGATCGAACGCTTCATGCCGCCTTTCAATAGCCTGAATGACCAAGAGCGTTGGGATGTTGTGGCATATGCACTCACCCTGCACACCACCAACGAACAGATCGATCTCGGCAAAACCCTCGTTGAAGCTAATTGCGCTGAATGCGGTGATGCCTTCACCAATCTGGAAATGATGTCTGCTTTATCTGAAGACGACATCGTGAAATTCATTCGCGAAGGTAATGGGAACTTCCCCGCCTTTGGAAGCGGATTCAGCGACGAAGAAGCCTACGCCGCTGCCGCTTACATCCGCACAATGACCTTTGCCGCTCCCGCCGCGCCGGTAGCGGTTGCAGCCACCGAAACGCCTGTCAACGCCGAAGCCGTTACCCCGGCTGCCGAAGGAACCCCGGTCGATGGAGCAACTCCTGCTGCTACAGAAGAAGCAGCCCTAGCGCCCAGCACAGTCAAAGGACAGGTCGACAACCGCACCGGCACCAACCTCCCTGCCGGGTTGAAGATCACCCTGCGCGGATTCGATCATGGCACCGACCCCAGCGCCGGTCCTACCGAATTCCTCACTGTAGAAGGGGAAGTCAACCCTGATGGCAGCTATAGCTTTGAAACTGAACTCATCGAAAGTCAGATTTATCTGACTGAGATCGAAGTCAATGGCATGAGCTACCAATCCGGGTTTGGTGTGGTACCTTCGGGTGTTTCTGAACTCGTGCTTGAACCCATCATCATCTACCCCACCACTGACGACACCAGCGAATTAAAAGTTGAAGAATTACAGATATTCTTCGATCTCGCCAGTGAAGAAGCGCAAATCTTCGCCGTTTATTTCGTAACCAATAACAGCGATAAGACCGTTCTTATCCCCATGACAGACGGAAAAAATATTCCATTTATCGCCTTCCCTGAAGGCGCCACCGGGCTCGGCTTTGAAACCACCGACAGCAGCGCAGCATTTGTTCCGACTGATAATGGCTTTGCCATTCCACCCAGTGAAGAACCGTACGGCTTAATTGCATTTGCCTCCATTCCAAAGGCAAAAGAAATAAAGATCGTTCAAACCGCCCTGCTGCCCATCAACACCATCAGCCTATTCCTACCCGAAGGCATGGAAGCTGAAGGGGCAACCCTTACCGATAATGGTGTTCAGTCGCTGCAAGGCGCGAACTTCCACACATACACAGGCTCACCCGTTGCAAAGGATGCAGCTCTTGAGTTCACCCTCAGCGGTAAGCCAGAGACCGTTACCGAATCGCCGGACATCACCCAAAATCAATACGTCCTGATCGGCGTTGGCGCCCTGGGCATCACGCTCATCCTCGCCGGCGTGTGGATGTACCTGCGCGACCGCAAGAAAGAAGAAAACGATGGTGAAGAAGACGATGAAGATGATGATACATATGAAGACACTGAATCCATCATGGATGCCATCATCGCCCTAGACGACCTGCACCGCACCGGAAAGATATCGGACGAAGCCTATAGCAAACGCCGCGCCGAATTGACCAGTTCGCTAAAAAAGGGTAATTAGTAATTGGTAATTCCCAATTACCAATTACTAACTTCTCATGATCGAAGTCAAGAAACTCATCAAACGTTTTGGATTGAAGACCATCCTCAAAGGATTGGATTTCACCGTGCAGCCCGGCGAGTTTGTCGCCTTGCTCGGACCCAACGGCGCGGGCAAGACCACCTTCCTGCGCATCCTTGCCTCGCTCTCACGCCCCTCACTGGGGAGCGTTAAGGTAGCAGGATATTCACTGCCAAACGATTCTGCCAAAGTGCGCGCAAGGCTGGGCGTGGTCTCTCACATGCCGCTGCTCTACCCCGATCTGACCGCAGAAGAGAACCTGCAATTCTATGCGCGCATGTATGGGTTGGCGAACCAATCTGAGCGCATCACCGAAGTATTGGGCATGGTCGGTCTCGAACACCGCCGCCGCGACCTCGTCCGCACCTTTTCACGCGGCATGCAGCAAAGACTCGCCATTGGGCGCGCCGTCTTACACGACCCCGAAGTGGTGCTCTTCGATGAACCCTACACCGGGCTCGACCAGGATGCCTCCGAAATGCTGGATGAGGTACTGCGCTCTGTGGCAGCCAAGGGACGCACTGTAGTCATGACCTCGCATGACCTCGCCCGCGCCGAAGACCTTGCCACCCGGTTTGATGTACTCACCCGCGGCGTCATCTCAGCATCCGGCACTCGCGATGACTTCAAGAATTCCAACCTGCTCGACTTCTATAAGAAAGCCCTGGAAGCATGAATTACGCATCACGCAGTACGGATCTCATATTTCGTATTGCGTAACCCGTAAAGAAACCACCCATGAACCAACCCACCCCCTCCTTTTTTAAAGCCATGCTGGCGATCGCTCATAAAGACCTGGCAGCAGAATTCCGTTCGCGTGAACTGCTTTCTGCCATGCTGGTCTTCTCCATGCTCGTCATTCTCATTTTCAACTTCGCCCTCGAATTGGATGTGAAAGTCCGGCAATCTGTCACGGCTGGCGTATTATGGACAACCTTCGCCTTCGCCGGAACACTCGGACTTAACCGCTCCATGGCAGTGGAAAAGGACCGTGGCTGCATGGATGGTCTCCTGCTCGCTCCCGTGGATCGTTCCGCGATCTTCTTTGGCAAAGCCATCAGCAATCTGGCATTCATGCTCATCGTGGAAGCCATCGTCGTGCCGATGTATGCCATGCTATACAACGAAACCCGCATCTTCCAATTGGAATTTATCGGCGTTCTATTGCTTGGTTCCATAGGGTATATCTCAGTGGGCACACTGCTCTCTGCCATGTCTGTGCAGACCCGTACCCGCGATGTATTGCTGCCTATTCTCTTGTTTCCTGTGGCAGTGCCCGTTCTGCTGGCGTCCGTCAAAGCCAGCGGCGGAATCATTGCCGGGCTGCCATTTGAAGAGATCCTCACACCGCTCAATCTGCTCATCGTATATGACGTGGTCTTTATCGCCGCATCGTTCATGATCTTCGATTATGTGGTGGAGGAATAAAAAGTGCGGCACACCGCCCAATGGTCAGAATCCAGCCTAACACAAGGCAAGAGGCGTTGCTTCAAATTTCCAAATCCTGTGGCTTTATTTTCCAAGTTTTAATCATCAATCTAAAATCGTAAAAGGAGTTTATCCATGCAATCCAAACCTATTGCGCTCACCATTCTCGATATTGTTTCAATTATCGCGCTTGGTGTTTCAACGTATTTCGCGCTGGTCTTCGCCCCCACCGAAGCCGTGATGGGCAATGTTCAGCGGGTCTTTTATTTCCACATCGGCACTGCCTGGGTCGGGCTGGTTGGTTTCGTCCTCGCCGCAGTGACAGGCATCATTTATCTCGTCACCAAAGATATGAAGTGGGACCGCATTGAAGTTGCCGCCGTGGAAGTAAGCACCATGTTCTTCTTCATCACCATCCTACTCGGCTCCATTTGGGCACGCCCCGCCTGGAACACCTGGTGGACATGGGATCCACGCCTGACCACCGCCGCTGTTACCGAGTTGATCTACATCGCCTACTTCATGCTGCGTGCCGGTATGGAAGACCCCGAAAAGCGCGCCCGCTTCGGCGCCGTGTATGCGCTGCTTGGCGGCTTGAGCGCTCCGATCACCTTCATGGTCATCCGTCTCTTTCGCACCATTCACCCGGTCGTCGTCGGTAATCAGAGCGCCGCAGCACAGGGCGGCTTTGATATGTCCAGCAATATGCTCACCGCCATGTTCGTTGCCATTGGCGCGTTCACCCTCATCTTCATCGACCTGATGTGGCACCGCGTCCGCATGGGTGACCTGGAAGAGAAGGTTGAACAGCTCAAACTGAAAGTTTCAATGTAAGAGGAGAAAACATTATGGGACCCGCTAATACCGACGGCTATATGATCGCAGGCTACGTCGTATCCTTCATCACCATGGGCATTTACCTGCTCAGCATGTACATTCGAAATCGCAACCTCAAACGTGACCTAGAAACCTACGAATCGATGGACACCGAGAAAAAATAGTTCCAGCGAAGGGTCCGTTACGTTATACCGTAAAGTATAATGTGACGGATCCTTTTTGATTCTATGCCAAGGCGACACTGGGAAAACCGCCTCCTCTTCATTCTGATCGCAGTCTCCAACCTGATGGTCAATACTGGAGCTTTACCCGCCTCCGGGACTACATCCACGCCTGCTTCTGAAACCAATCCCCCACCTGGACCAGACCGTTTCTCCGTTATCACCGTCGATTACATCTCCTACGAGTGGGATCTCGTCAATTGGAAAGATCGAGCCGAAGTCTGTTCCATCATCATAGACCATGACGGAATGCCCCTGCCAGAGGAAGTCTATCGGGATTGCGGCACGATCATCTATCGCAACTGGATATCTCAGCCGCTTTGTAATCTCAATAACGCCGCCAACTGCGAAGGGTACTTTGCCCGACTTTCCACCACACGACCAAAACAAAAAGAGATCGCCATGCAGCTGCCTGCCGCCAGTGCCTGGATCACGCTTGAAGACTGCGAACCCGTTTTTAGTACATCCACCAACATCTGCGAAACCAAACCGACCCTGGTCATCTCAGGGCGCGAGCCCTTGCCCAATGAAACCATTCTGCGTGTGGAAGGCACATACAACGGGCAACCCTTCTCATGCGCCGATACTGATGTATGCAAATTCCGCGTCCCTGAAACAGAAAATGAAGGTGTAACCGTTGAATTCTGGGCATATTCATCCTATGGAGATAGCAGCCCGGTCTACGAAGCCCAGGTCCGCGCCAAAAAAGTGGACGAAGGCGACCCAGACCAGCTTTACTGGTATGTGGATGTGCTTTCTTCACAATGGCAGGGAAACGTATCTGCAACCTGCGCCGACGCATGGGGCGTCTTTCCGCCTGTTGGCGGCGCGCCTGCCTGGCTAAGCACTCCTACTCAAAGCAAAGACCTCAGCAGCGATATTCCATACACATATCTTGCAGCGAATCTCATCCTGCAAGGCATAGTGGACGCGCGATCTTGTCCAGATGGCGGGCTCTCCCCGGAGAATGCAGCCAACCAGTGTGGTTTGGAAAAATCGCGCGAGGCTGTGTATAAATGGCAAAACAGCTTCGACGAATTGATTCTTAAAACCGCAAGAGAGACCGGCGTACCTGCTTTTTTGTTGAAAAATCTTTTCGCGCGTGAAAGCCAATTCTGGCCCGGCATATTTCAGGCGGCTGGCGATATTGGTTTGGGGCAGCTCACCGAAAACGGCGCAGACACCACCCTCTTTTGGAACCGTTCCTTCTTCAATCAATTCTGTCCACTGGTAATGGATTCTGAAATCTGCGGCATCGGTTATGCCAACTTGAATGAACAACAACAGGTGGAATTGCGGAGCGCCCTTGTGGGCAGCGTCAATGCGAGCTGCAAAGAATGTCCACTTGGACTGGACCTGACCCAGGCGAATTTTTCCGTCGGCGTTTTTGCCAACACCCTGATCGCAAGCTGTGAACAGACCGGGCAGGTGGTGTACAACTACACCCTGCACACCCCGGCAGAAATGGCTTCTTATGAAGACCTTTGGAAATTTACTCTGGTCAACTACAACGCGGGCGGAGGCTGCCTCGCCGAAGCCATCAGTGGAGCATATGGCGCGAACAGCACCCAGCCCTTAACCTGGGAAAGCGTTTCGCCTCACCTTGCCGGGGCATGTTTGGGTGCAGTGGATTATGTTAACGACATAAGTCAGTAACAGGTATATACGCCGGGGGATGCAGGAGGAACGTCACAAGTGAATTTTGAGACAATCAAATGAAGTTGTGCTAAACTTCGTAAGTCGTCGTTGCAAAAAGTGAGTTTTTACTCCATACAACGATAGTCACTCACGGAGGCCCCCTTGCTTACTCTTGCAGAAAAAATCCTCTTCGCAGTTGCGGTTCTTGTATCGCTCTATTTCACCTATAACGGGGTGATGAAAATCGTTGGTCACATCGCCAGCGGGCAGGGCAAAGTGGACTGGTCGTTGATGTGGAAACGGATCGGCGAGCTCGTCGTCAAAGTAGGCTTATTTCAACCCGTCTTCCGTTTCCGGATCGGACCCAGCATTCTGCACGCGCTCATTGGCTGGGGCTTCCTCTCTTTTCTGCTCATCAACCTCGCAGATTTGATCTATGCCTACACCGGTTGGCGTCTGCTTGATAATACCGGCGTGTTCGGTGATGTCTACCGCCTGATTGCGGATATTGCCAACGTTGCCATCATCTTTGGTATTGTTGCGATGGCGTTCCGCCGCTTCATCCTTCGACCGGCGACTTTGTCCACTCGCGAGACAACTTTACTCAACCCGAAAGCTCGCACCGGCATCCTGCGCGACTCGGCGATCGTTGCCACATTCATCTTCGTTCACAACTCGATGCGTTTTCTGGGCGAGTCGTTTGGGTTGGCATTGGCAGGTCACGCTGACAGCTGGCAACCCAGCATCTCGGCAGTGGCTCAGCTTTGGGCGGGGATGGATGCGAATGTTTTAGTCGCGGGTGAGCATCTCGCATTTTGGTTATCCATTGGTGCAGTCGTCGCCTTTCTTCCTTATTTCCCTGTTTCAAAACATATTCACTTATTCTTTGCCCCGTTGAATTTTGCGCTCAAGCCTGAACGCAAATCGATCGGGCAATTGAGCTATATCAATCTCGACGACCAAAACATCGAGCAATTTGGCGCGGCGAAGATGAAAGACCTCGGCTGGGAACAGATCATGGACAGCTACGCCTGTATCATGTGTTTCCGCTGTCAGGAAGTGTGCCCGGCATATAACACGGGTAAGTTGCTCTCCCCCGCTGCGTTGGAGATCAACAAGCGCTATCACTTCAACGGCGGCGGCACGACCGATGTAGCGATGACCGAACTCATCAGCGAAGAAGCAGTTTGGGCTTGTACAAGCTGCGGCGCCTGTGTGGATATTTGCCCCGTGGGCAATGAACCGATGCGCGACATTCTCGACATCCGCAGAAATCTTTCCATGATGGAAAGCGCCTTCCCCAAACAATTGGAAACAGCCTTCAAAGGCATGGAACGCAATCAGAACCCATGGAACGTTTCGCAAGGTGACCGTATGAAGTGGGCGGAAGGCATGAGCGTGCCGACCATTGAACAGAATGCCGAACCAGAAATTTTGTGGTGGGTTGGCTGTGCGCCTGCCACCGATACACGCGCACAGAAGACCGCGCAAGCCTTTGCAAAAATTCTGAACACGGCTGGTGTGAATTACGCCGTACTCGGCAAGAACGAAGCTTGCACCGGTGACTCCGCTCGCCGCGCCGGACGTGAAGATATCTTCTTCGGCTTGGCTTCACAGAATGTTGAAATCTTGAACGAAGTCGCACCGAAGCGCATTGTGACGACCTGCCCGCATTGTCTGCATACTATCAAGAACGAATACCCGGCGTTTGGCGGGAATTATCAGGTCATTCACCATACACAACTCATCAATGAGTTAGTCGGCGCGGGGAAAATCTCCATGAACCTTGAAGGTGATAATATGAAGATCACCTTCCATGACCCATGCTATCTGGGACGGCATAACAAGGTGACAGACGCGCCGCGTGATGCTTTGAAATCGGCTGGCATTGAAACCGTGGAGATGCCGCGCAACGGAGCCAAATCCTTCTGCTGCGGCGCAGGCGGCGCACAGATGTGGAAAGAGGAAGAGGAAGGTTCGGCACGCGTTAATGCGACCCGCTTCGCCGAAGCCAAATCCACGGGCGCGAATACGGTGGCGGTGGGTTGCCCGTTCTGCCTGACGATGATGACGGATGCATCCAAAGGCGATGGCGGTACGATCGAAGTGAAAGACGTTGCCGAGATCGTAGCCGAAAGACTGAAATAAATAACGAAAAAAGGGAGATGATAAAGCTTTATCATCTCCCTTTTTTCTTCCCTGTACGCGAGAGCATCTTATGAAAAAAATCGAACAAAGAGACGGATACATCTATGTAGAATATGATGAAGAGTATTCAATAGAGGTTTTCGTATCAACCTCCAAACATGTTTTTGAGATCTGCCAGACAAAAAATTGCAGAAAAGTTTTCGTCAATATCACCCACATGCCAGGGAAAGTGAAAACAATTCAGCGTTTTGAGATCGGAGTTCAAGGTTCTTTGATCTTTCGCAATTTGATCAAGGTGGCAGTTTTGTACCGTCCAGAAGAAATAGACTGGTTCGCAGAAACGGTCAGCAAGAATCGCGGATTGAATGCAAAGATATTCAGCGAAATGGATCAGGCCATGGAATGGCTTGAAATCATGCCGTAACAGTCAAAAATCTTATTTTGGCGGACATTGTTTGTCCGCCTTTTCTTTTTATATGACAAAGCTGAGTATCCATCAGAAAAACGCTTAACCGTTTTGTATGTTTTTTGGTGACATTTGTCAGTTTTATTAATACAAAAAACTCTAATAATTGAATATTAATACCAACAAATTCATTGGAGGAGAAAATCATGAAATCAGGAAATAAAGTATTTTTCGCTTTTGTTGCACTGATGCTCTTCGTCAGCCTCGCATGTGCTGGGAGCGCCACCCCCACGCCAACGGCTATACCAACAAACACTGCCGTCAACACAGCCGTACCCCCCTCCCCAACTGCTGTAAAAGCAGCGCCCATGGAACTGAGCACAGAGTTGTACACCCATCCCTCTGGAGCATTCACGTTCTATCCTCCTGTTGGTTGGGAAATAAAGGATTCAGATATCGATGTACTGGTCTATGAACCGGAAACTGGCATTACCTTCTACGTAGCGGTCACAAATTTTGGGCTTCCGCTTGATGCGGCTTCCTACGAAGCCTACGTCAACGCCACCGAAACCTACTACTACACGTCAATGGAAGGATATGAACAACTTGATTACGGAGTTGGTACTGCCAAAGACGTATATGTCGTTGAAAAAACCTATCTATACGATGGAAAAACTCAATACGCCAAGTCGATCTATAACCAGTTCGGTCAGGTCAACTTTGTATTTGAGGTCATTGGTCAAGACAGTATCGTTAAGGAAAACCCCGAATATTTGGCTCTCTTTGATAAATTCTTTGAAAAGCTTGAAGTGGCGGCAGATGCAGTGCTTACCCGCCCGGTCTATGAGCTAACCTGGAAGTTCGTGGGTCCCGACAATTCCATGACCATTGATGTTCCAGTCGGTTGGACGTACAGCCTCGATGACCGCACCACCTACAGCGATGCGGTGATGGAATCACTAACCTCCCCCGACGGAGCTGCCTTGATCGAAAATATTTCAGTCGTAGACGGCAATACCTACACCATGGGAAATGCGGGCGAGATGGCGTTGTTCTTGTTGAACGAACGTTATTCCAATGGCGGCGGCGATGTACGTGTCTCAAACATCCAAACGCTTTCAGACGGAAGCGAGTACTGGACATGGAAATCCACCAAAGGCGGTTACTCAGGCGTCACGAATTTTGAACTGCGTAATGGCGGCACACAGGTCTTGTTGCTGTCCTTCGTGTCCTACGACAGCACCCTGGAGATCTACGCTCCCCTGTTCGATCGCGTCTTCGGCACATATACGATACCATAACCTTCATATATCCTGAACAAAAAACAGGCGGACAAATTTTGGGTTCGCCTGTTTTTTTATTTAAAGCAATCCTTCAACCGCAGAACCCCTTCTTCAATACGATCCACGCCATAATGGGAAACGCTGAGTCGAAAATACTCGCTCAACCCATTCTCGCTGGAGAACAGGATGCCAGGACGCAGGTCAACTTTGTGTGCCTGCGCCTTTTTGCGCAGTTCTTTTGCGTCCATGCCAGGCACGTGCAGCCAGAAAAAATATCCGCCATGTGGAGGGATAAATTGCGCCTGTGGGATATGCTTCTGTAACAGCTCGCTCATGACCCGTACCCGCTTGCCAAGCACATCTAATAGTGTTGAGAGGTTCCTGTCCAGACCGCCGCTTTCGATCAGACTGCGGACGATGGTGGATGTGAATGGATTCATCCCTCCCCCGCTGTCTAACATGCCGCATGAGATGATTTTTTGCATAATAGACTGGTGAGTTTGCAGCCACCCCAGCCGCAAACCGGGGGCAAGGATCTTCGAGAATGACCCCAGCGAAATCACATGTTCTGAGTCAATATAAGCGCCAAACGATTTGGGCGGCGCTTGGGTGTAGCTCAAGAATTGATAGACTTCATCGGCAAGAATTAAGAAGTCATGTTCTTTTGCCAGCTCAACCAATTGATCACGGCGTGCTTGCGAAAGGGTTTGCCCGCTTGGGTTTTGAAAGGTGGGAACGACGTATATGAATTTCGGCTTCGACACGTTCAATGCAGCCACCATATCCTCAAGGACCAGCCCGGATGTGTCCGTTCGGATCGGGACAACATGCAAGCCATGATCCACAAAGATGTGCAATGCCAAAAAGTAAGATGGCTCCTCTACATAAATGGTATCGCCAGGTTTCGTGAAGAGTGTGCAAAGCAAACTCAACGCCAAGGAAATACCCGAAGTTATGAACAGGTCGTCGTGTGCAACGGAAGAGCCGCAATGCGTCGATAAAAATCCCGCCAAGGCAGCACGGAAATATCCATCCCCTTGTTCCAATCCATATTGCAAAAAGTCCTTATCGCCTAGCCCAAACCGATGTGCGGCAGCATCACGCAGCAGATCAAGAGGCAATAAATCCGGCTGTGGTTCACCTGCACCAAGGTCTATAAAACCGGGCGGGATCAGAGTTTGGATGGTTTGAAAGTTGGGCATCATAGTTAAAGTATAGCAGGAGACAAAATCTTTGCGCAAAAAACCACAATAGCCACTTGCATCCATACTCATGCATCCCTTATCCTTGTTATAATCCTGCCCATCACCAACTCAGGAGAGAGAGTAGATGCCCAACAAAAAGAAGGGTACGATTGCGCTTCCCCTTGAAAAAAACGAGATCATAAAAGATTACCGCCTCGCTTATCAAAGCAGACAGGCTTCCCTTATCGGTAGACGCGAAGTCCTTAGCGGCAAAGCAAAATTTGGAATATTCGGCGACGGTAAAGAGATCGCCCAACTTGCCATTGCACGCGCCTTTCAAAAAGGCGACTGGCGTTCCGGCTACTACCGCGACCAGACCTGGATGTTCATGTTAGGCGTGATGAGCATTCAGGAATTTTTTGCACAACTTTACGCACACAGCGATACCACTCACGATCCTGCCAGCGGCGGCAGACAAATGAATGCACACTTTGCTACGCGCCTGCTTCATCCTAATGGAACCTGGCGCTCGCAAACACAGCTTTACAACACCGCTGCCGATGTTTCCTGCACAGCCGCGCAAATGCCGAGAGCCGTTGGGCTTGCTTACGCATCGGTCGTATACCGCTCCCTCAAGGAATTACACAACCTGAAAGATTTCTCGATCAATGGCAACGAAGTGACCTTCGCTACCATTGGCAATGCTTCCACTGCCGAAGGACATTTTTGGGAGGCGGTCAATGCCATTGGCGTGCTCAAAGCGCCAGCCGTGATCAGCATCTACGATGACGGCTATGGCATCTCTGTTCCAAATCAATTCCAAATGGTCAAGGAAAATATCGGCACCCTGCTGAAAGGCTTCGAGCGTGATCCGCATACCCCGCCAGATAAAGCTCACAACGGTTATGACCATTACACCGTCCATGCATGGGATTATCCCGCCCTTGTTGAAACGTATCAAACTGCCGCCGAGATCGCACGCGAATATCACATCCCTGCATTGGTACACGTCATTGACGTGACGCAGCCACAGGGTCACAGCACCTCAGGCAGTCATGAACGGTATAAATCAGCCGAGCGATTAAAGTGGGAAGAAGAGTTTGACGGACTCAAAAAGATGCGTCAGTGGATGATAGACAACCGCATCATTTCTGTGCCCGAGCTGGATGCCCTTGAAAAAGCAGACTACGACACTGTGGAGGGATTCCGCAAAGCTGCCTGGGATGCCTACCTCGCCCCCATCACCGAAGAGCGGGCACAGGTGATGGATATGCTTGAAGAGATCGCCGGGGCTTCGAATCATGTCGCAGAGTTGCGAATGCTCAGAGACCGGCTGGCAACTCTCCCGTCGTTTACGAGGCGCGACATCCACACCATAGTGCATGAAGCGCTGCGCCTGCTGCGGGATGAGTCGCATCCGAACAAGCAGGTTTTGATCGGATGGAAACACGAGAACGACAAATTGAATCTTGAACGCTACGGCTCGCATTTATATTCGGGCACCGCCATGAAAGTGGATGAGGTCAAGCCGGTGTATGCGGACGAATCGCCGACCATGTTCGGCTTCGAAGTGGTTAATGCCGCTTTCGATGCCGCCCTCGCCCGTGACCCGCGCCTGATCGCCTTTGGTGAAGACGTTGGCAAACTCGGGGATGTAAATCAGGGCTTCAAAGGAATGCAGGAGAAATATGGCGCAATGCGTGTGACCGATACCGGCATTCGTGAAGCGACCATCATGGGGCAGGCGATCGGCATGGCCATGCGTGGACTACGCCCCATCGCGGAGATCCAATATCTGGATTATGTCTTGTATGCCTTACAGACCATGAGCGATGATCTGGCGTCGTTGCATTGGCGCACCGCTGGCGGACAGAAAGCGCCAGTGATTGTGCGCACACGCGGGCACCGTTTGGAAGGCGTCTGGCATTCGGGCTCACCCATGATGGGTATTTTGAGTTTGGTGCGCGGTATGTATGTGCTCGTTCCGCGAGACATGACCCATGCCGCTGGTTTTTACAACACCCTGTTGAAATCGGACGAGCCCGCCATTGTAGTAGAAGTGCTGAACGGGTATCGTGTTAAAGAACGTTTGCCAAAAAATATCGGTGAAATCGCACTTCCATTGGGGGTGCCTGAAACCCTTCGTGAAGGCAAGGACATGACCATCGTCACGTATGGCGCCTGTTGCCGTGTCGTGTTGGATGCCGCAGATAAATTAGCCAAGGTCGGTATTGATGTTGAGGTTATTGACGTGCAATCACTGATGCCGTTCGATATTCGCAGCAAGATCATCGAGTCGCTCAAGAAAACCAACCGCATCCTTTTCGTGGATGAAGACGTCCCCGGCGGAACAACCGCTTACATGATGCAGGAAGTCATTGAGAAACAAGGCGGCTATTTCCATTTAGACTCACCAGCCCGCACCTTATCTGCCAAGGCACATCGCCCTTCTTATGGAAGTGATGGAGATTACTGGTCCAAACCAAATCCTGAGACGGTGTTTGATGCTGTTTATGAAATGATGCATGAAGTTGACCCGAACGCGTATCCAGTATTCAAGTAACCAGTGCAGTAGTTGAAAGACCTGGCAGGAGGTTATATGGAAAAGAAAAAGTATGCAACGAGGTTATCGTGAGTTGATTGTTTATCAGAAAGCCATCAAGATTGCAAACTGTAATCATTGAACTGGAAAATTCCCTAAAGAAGAGACGTACTCTTTCGCAGACCAGATCCGTCGCTCTTCTGGTTCTGTTGGCGCTCAAATATGCAGAAGGCATGGGCAAAACGTCCTTGGAAAAGCATTTCAAAGCAAATTTACAGATGCAGATGGTGAACAGCATGAGACGCAACATTGGGGGTTGCAGGAATTTGGGTATTTGAGCAAAGAAGCCGCATGTTGACCAATGGATGAGCATACTTGGCAAAATGTACGCAAAACACTTTGCTGCTCCCACAACCCACCAGCACAGGCCGTTACACCACTAAGAACTGGTTACACCACCAACTGGAGATATTATGGCAACAAAAGTTTATGTACCCCGGCTCGGCGAAGGCGTGGATGAAGTTACCGTTACAAAATGGCTAAAGCAAGTTGGCGATTCTATTAATGAACTGGAACCTTTGCTCGAAGTTAACACCGATAAAGTAGATACTGAAATCCCTGCCCCGGCAACTGGAACAGTCTTGAAGATCATCACGCAAGAAGGGATTGCCGCGAAGGTGGGAGAATTACTTGCGATTATCGGTAAGCCTGGGGAAGCAGTGGACAGTGAACAATTATCAGTGGGCAGTGCGCCTGCACAAAAGACTGCTCAATCTCCAATCTCTAACCTCCAGCCTCCCATTACGGATCACGCATCACGCACTACAGACCTCGGCTTCATCTCCCCCGTCGTAGCAAAGATCGCCGCCGAGCATGGCGTGGACTTGTCTCAGGTCGCTGGCACCGGGTTGGGTGGACGCATTACGAAGAATGATGTGTTGAACTATGTGTCTTCGGGTCCAAAGTCACAGGTCAAAAGTCAGCCTATGGTCAATCGTCAATCGTCAATCGTCTCTCCAACCGAAGGCGATCAACTTATCAAGCATTCCACCATGCGAAAATCCATCGCGCAGCACATGGTCGAGTCCAAGCATACTTCGCCGCATGTATTGACTGTGATGGAAGCGGATATGAGCAAGGTTAGCAAGCATCGCGCCGCGAACAAAGCCGCATTTGAACGCGATGGGGTCAACCTCACATTCACGGCATACTTCATGATGGCGATCGTGGCGGGACTGAAAGCCTATCCACAGACCAACGCCTCATGGACAGATGAAGGCTTGCTGGTTCATAAGAATGTCAACCTTGGCATGGCGGTCTCACTCGGCGAAGATGGCTTGATCGTGCCAGTCATCAAGAAAGCCGAAGACTTCTCCCTGCTGGCGATGGCACGCGCAGTCAACGACCTTGCGAATCGTGCCCGTACCAAGAAATTGCAACCGGACGATGTCAAAGGCGGCACGTTCACACTCACCAACCACGGCGTGAGTGGATCATTATTCGCCTTCCCCGTTATCAACCAGCCGCAAGCGGGCATCCTCGGTGTGGGAGCGATGCAAAAACGCGTGGTTGTAATCGATGATGCTATCGCGATTCGCCCAATGGTCTACATGTCCTTCGTCTTCGACCATCGCATCCTGGATGGCGCATCCGCGGATTGGTTCCTGGCGAAGGTCAAGGAAACGTTGGAAAATTGGGCTTGAGAGAAGTAACGAGTCACAAGTGAAACGTTACTTCGGAAAATTGGAAGCCTATTACGAGCAAGGCTGGGAAGGTATGATCGTGTTCAGTTTCATGCCTGATGAAGGTAATGGGCTGAACGACCTCATCACTTTGCAAGACGGTCATTATCTAACTATCTACGAGACGCATGAGAAGACACTCTGGTCTGGAAAAATAAAATTTATCAAACGCGGTTTTTTCGACAAACACAAACTCACAGCAGGCATCTGGTCGGACTCAAAACAAAAAGGTGTCTCTTATGCCGATTGGATGGATTGGTTCTGGCGTAAACCGCCGTTGAAGGCAACACTTAAACTTGAGGATTGAAAATGAGCGATAAACAAAAAGACAGTCCGAACATAAACAAGAACGTCCACCCACCCATTGTGGCGATGGTCTTTATCATCGTCGGTCTTTTGATGGGATACCTCGCCCCCATCCTTGCCGGGATGCCTCCGCTTCTAAAAAATATCGGGTTGGGTCTCACTTTCATTGGCTTTCTCTTCGGCGTGGGCGCTTTCATCGAATTTCGCAAAGCACATACAACGCTTGACCCGCATGGGTCGGTCAAAGCATTGGTAAAAAGTGGAATCTATCGTTTTACCCGCAACCCCATCTACCTGGGTTTTCTCTTGATGGTCATTGGTTTCCCACTGGCATACGGATCATTATGGGGTTTGGTCGTGTCGCCAATTTTTATGGTCACTCTCTCGCGGCTCGTGATAGAGAAGGAAGAAGCCTATCTGGAGAAAAAGTTCAAAGGCGAGTACACAGCCTACAGTTCCAAAGTGAGGCGTTGGTTGTAAATCCCAAAGGCGGCGAAAGTCGCCTTTTTCTTTTGCTTGATAATTAGAACAAATGTACTTATAATCATTCAAAAGGAGATTGCCATGTCCATTCAAACTTCCGAGATCGAATTGACCGTGAATGATAAAAAAGTAAAAGCCTATCTCGCGGACGGCAGCGGACCGGGTATTTTGCTTCTGCACGCCTGGTGGGGATTGAAGCCTTTCTTCAAACAAGTCTGCGACCGTATTGCAGAACAAGGTTTTACTGTACTCGCGCCCGATCTGCGTGATGGACAAATCGCCAAGACTATTGATGAAGCCAAAACTTTGATGGAAAAAAGCGACAGCCAATTGACCGGGGACACGGTGTTCACTGCAAAAGATTATTTACAAACACGGGTGAAGGGCAAACTCGGCGTGATAGGGTTTTCAATGGGTGCGGCGTGGTCTTTGATCGCGGCTGCATACAAGCCAGCGGAATTCGGCGCCGTCGTTCTTTTTTACGGCAACGAAGGCGTGGACTATGGCAAGATCACCGCCAAAGTGATGGGGCATTTTTGTGAGGTGGATGAATGGGAACCAACCGAATTTGTGGATAACACCTTTGCAGAGTTCGCCAAAGCAGGCGTGGATGCGACGCGTCACAACTACCCGGGAACTGCCCATTGGTTCGTGGAAGAGGATCGCCCCGAATACAACCCCGCTGCTGCGCAGTTGGCATGGAGCCGGACGTTTGAGTTTTTGAAAGCCGCACTGTAGGACAAGTCTATAGACTTGTCCTACAAAACGCAAAAAAGGTTAAGGGTATAATCGCCCTTAACCTTTTTACATTTAGGAGAGAACTTCTCATGTCCGAAAATTTTGATGTTGTTGTGATCGGTGCGGGGCCTGCAGGCTACGTGGCTGCGATCCGTGCCGCACAATTGAAACAAAAAGTGGCAATCGTTGACAAGCAGTGGCTGGGCGGAGTATGTTTGAATGTTGGGTGTATCCCCTCCAAATCGCTATTAAAGAACGCCGAAGTGGCACATACCCTACGTCACCGCGCCAAGGATTTTGGCTTCTCGTTCGATAACCTGAAATTGGATTACAGTGTGGCGTTCAAACGCTCGCGCTCCAACTCAGATCGTCTAGTCAAAGGCATTGGCTTCTTAATGAAGAAGAACAATATCGCTGTCTTCATGGGCGCGGCGCAATTCAAGACGAAAGACACAATTACCGTTACCGATAAAGACGGCAAAGCTACTGAGCTCAAGGCGAAGAATATCATCGTCGCAACCGGCGCGAGTGCAGCCACCTTGCCCGGCATAACGATTGACGGAAAGAAGATCGTCACGTATTGGGAAGCCATCATGCAAGACACACTGCCCAAGTCGGTGGTGATCGTCGGTGCGGGCGCCATTGGCGTGGAATTCGCCACTATCTGGAATTCCTATGGCGTGGACGTGACCATCGTTGAACTGCTTCCGCGTGTGTTGCCGCGTGAAGATGAAGAGGTCAGCAAGGAATTGACCAAGGAACTCACCAAGAACGGCATCAAGATCAAGACCGGCATTAAGTTCGAAAGCATCGCAGTGAGCGGTGACAAGGTGAAGGTCAAACTGCCAGACGAGACCCTTGAAGTGGATCAGGCGTTGATCGCAACTTCCTTCACGCCGAACAGCAAAGGGCTTGGGCTTGAGGCGGTTGGCGTCAAGATCAGTGATCGCGGTTTTGTTGAGATCAATGAAAAGATGCAAACAAACGTCCCCGGCATTTGGGCTATCGGTGATGTGACCGGCAAACTCATGCTGGCGCATGTCGGCTCGGCGATGGGCATTGTGGCTGCCGAACACATTGGCGGACATGAGACCGTGGTGCTCAATTACGACATGATGCCGCGTGCCACGTACTGTCATCCACAGGTTGCTTCATTCGGGCTGACCGAGGCGCAGGCAAAAGAGAAGGGTTACACCATCAAAGTCGGGCGCTTCCCCTTCCAGGCGAATGGCAAGGCGCTTGGCTTGGGCGATTATGCGGGCTTCGTCAAGATCATCACCGATGAAAAATACGGCGAGATCCTCGGCGCACACATGATCGGACCTGAAGTGACCGAACTGCTGCCCGAACTGACCCTCGCGCAGATGATGGAACTGACCCCGCACGAGATCGCACGCAACGTCCATGCGCACCCGACGCTTTCAGAGACATTGATGGAAGCAGCGCACGGCGCAAGCGGAACACCTATTCACATCTAAGTATCGCCAATTGAGACCTAAAAACCGAGGTTTTGAACCTCGGTTTTTTTTGCCCTTACTAATTTGTATATACATCTTGAAATTTTCGGCATAGTATGCTATTAACAATAGATACTCCACGTAAGAAGGTTGCAAGCATGCATAGAGAACGAGTTTCAGAGAACGTTTTTTGGTTCCAAAGTGAAGTCTACGCGCAAGTCACGGCGGGTGTCATTATCGGTCCTCAATGGGCAGTGGTGATCGACACCCTTGCCCTCCCTGAAGAGACGCTGACCATGCGCGAGTTCATCGAGCACGAGTTAGGCGTGCAGGTTCGGTATGTTATCAACACCCATTACCATGCCGACCATTGCTGGGGCAATTGTTTCTTCCCCGGCGCAGTGGTGATCGGTCATGCCAAGTGCCGCCAGTATCTAATCGAAGACGGCGTTGCCTCATTGGAAAACGCCCAAAAGCAAAACCCCAGCTTGCGTCAGGTCAAGATCGTGCCGCCGCACCTCACCTTTGAAACCGGCGAAATGACTCTACGGGTCGGCAAGAAGAATTTGATCCTTTCCACTTCGCCTGGTCACAGCGATGACGGCATCTCGGTGCTCGTCGAAGAAGACCGTGTCCTCTTTGCTGGCGATGCCTTCATGCCCCTGCCCTTCATTGTAGATGGCGACGCAGACGACATGCTCGCCTCCATCAAGAAGATCGGCAAGATGGGTCTGGAAAACATCATTCAAGGTCATGGTGATATCATCCTGCGCGGTGAGATCGATGCAGCCGTGCGTGAGAACGTCAACTACCTCAACAACATCAAGAAGGCGGTTAAAGCGGGCGGTAAGCGCAAGAATGTCGATGAATATCTCGAGGAGATCGCCATCGAAGATTGCGGCAAGAGCCGCGTGTATCTGGGTGGGCTGGCAGAGACCCTGCACCGGCGCAACCTGCGGGCACTGCACCGCCAAATGCACGGAGAATAAGTACACGATGTTGCAGATGCAAGACAGGTCTGCAACATCTTTCATTTAATGATAATTTTGGAGGATAACCCCATGAAATTCCTACTCGAACGCTCACGCTATCTTGCCCTGATCGGCATCATCTCCCTTTTGGTCGCTTCATTCGCCGCCTTTGCCTGGGGCACCATCAAGACGGTGACCACCACGCTGTTGATCGTCCAATCCCTCGGCAAAGACGCCACCATCACCATCGAGTTGATCGAACTCATTGACATCTTTCTGATCGCCACCACCATCTTGATCTTCTCTGCCAGTTTATATGAACTCTTCATCGGGAAACTGGACATGCCCGAGTGGATGCTGGCACATGACCTGTATGAGCTCAAAGCCAAGTTAAGCAGTATGATCGTGCTCGTCATGGCGGTCAAATATCTACAAAAATTGATCGAGATCAAAGATGGCATGGAGCTTCTGCAAAGAGGCATTGCCATTGCCGTCGTCTCTGCCGCGTTGATCGCTTTCGGATATTTCGGAAAGAAGGACTAGTGCCGTAATGAAAAGATCGAATCGCCTGATGATGGGGCTGCCACCCTTTCAACAAGGCGGCTTGGATTCGCTCTGCGGCTTGTACAGCATCATCAACGCCGAACGTTTCATCAACCGCTCCAAGGATGAAGAATCTCAGGTCCTGTTCGATGACCTGATCCGTTATCTATCCCGCCGCGGGCTGCTCGGCACATTCCTGATCGGCGGCATTCATCACCCCCACATGCTGCTCATTCTCAAAAAAGTAGTGGGCAAGAAACGTATCTCAAATGTGGGGCTGCCTTGGCGGGGTATACCCAACCCAGACCTGACAACATTCTGGAAATCCATGCAGAGCTTTTTGGATGGCACCGCCGGGCGTTCCATCATCCTCGGTATCCAGGGCTATCACGACCATTGGACGGTCATTGAGAAGATCACCAACCGCTCCATCCTGCTCTATGACTCAGCCATGATCAAACGCCTGCCGCGTTCCTTCTGCACCACAAGTGACGCCACCTGGCAGCGTAAGCATGTCCTACTCCCCGCGCAGACCTACTTCCTCTCAAATGAAATCTCTACTGATATCGCTCAGTACGACACATAGCCCACTATTTATTTTCTCTGCCCACCGTGATAGACTGACTTAATCGTCAGTCTTTTTTATATGGAGTCACCTAATGACAAACTTCCCCATCGACCTGGCACAATTCGAAAAAGAAGAATACTGCTACCTCACCACCCGCGGACGAAAAACCGGGAATCCACATGAGATCGAGATATGGTTTATCGTCCATGAAAATTCGCTATACATCATGTCCGGCAATATGGAAAGATCAGATTGGGTTCGAAACCTGCTCCAAGAGCCCAGAGTGAGCATCCGCATTGCCGGGCAGACCTTCCCTGCCGTGGCAAATCTACTAGACGATAAGACGGTCGAGCAAATGATCCGCATGGTAATGGCAGTCAAATACAACGAGTGGGAAGGGCAAGATCCAAGCGAATGGGCGCGGACAGCATTGGTGGTGAAGTTTACCCCCCAAGATTTATAAAGTTATTTGTGATAAATAACATATTGCCATTAAATTACAGTACTTAAGGACACCTTACTAAAATGAAAAGTCCAGTAAAATGGGGATAATTACCTTAATGGGGAAATTTAGTTTTTCCAATTGAACCTCATGTTCTTTGCCATGTGCCAGGCTCCGCACAGGTAAAGCCTTTTATAAAGATGGAGTGAAAAGGATGGTCATTTGGCAGAAATACAAATCCACTCTTATTGCAAAGCCATATAGATTCATACAGGAGCTGTTCCATGAACGCGATTCGCAAGTCATTTTCTGTAATCTTCTCTATTTTATGTGTTGGCGTACTTGTTGCTTGTATTCCGCAAAAATATGCCCCTCCCCCTCCACCGCCTGAGGTTGCGCTGACATTAACGGTGCAAGCCATTCAATTGGACTTTTTCACTCAAACAGCCCAAGCATTACAATCTCAACCCATTATCATCGTAGTAACAGCAACGCCAGACCCTAACATTCTTGCTCCAACCACCGACCCTGCTGCCACTACATCCAGTGCAGTGACAATAACTGTCAGCCAAAATACCAATTGTCGTTCCGGTCCGAGTCAGGCTTTTGATGAAGTTGGGGCTTTAGGTCCTGGGCAAGTGGCTGAAGTGATCGGCAAAGATACCATTGATAATTATTGGGTCATCAAATTGCCAGATGCTTCAGGGAAAACCTGTTGGTTGTGGGGACAATATGCCACAGTAACGGGTGATGCTTCAAAAGTTGCAGATGCGGCAACGCCTACAGCCGTTTCAAATGGTGCGCCAATTGCGCCAACACTTTTGAATGCAGAATTAAAATGCACCAACCTCAGCGGTGGAAATTATCAATACAAGGTCATCCTCAAATGGGCAGATAACTCCTCCAACGAAAATAAATTTGTAATTAATTCTTCCACCGGTAAAGCTTTCTCAACACCACCCAATAAAACATCTTTCAGTTTCGAAGAGAATCTTCCTTCAGGAACAACTCTTTCCGCAACCTTGGCTGCCGCCAATGAAAAAGGCGCATCCCAGCCAGTAGGAACCGGCGCCTTCAAATGCCCATAAAGGGACTGTCTACTGACTCAATGTATATAAAGAATATTCACCACAGAGAAGCCATAGATTTCAACTTTCTCTGTGGTGGATGTCTATGTAAGCAATATCTCTAAATGAGGAGAAATACGAATGAACGCCGCCCGAAAATCTCTTAGCTTGTTAGTTGTTCTCATCCTATCCACTCTCGCTTGCGGATTGGAAAATATTCAGGTCGTTGAATCGCCAAATCTCGAAGCGACCATTACCGCACAGGCAGCCTTGCTGCAACAAGGTGGTCAGCCCGCCGCAGGGCAGGACCCCGCTCAACAAGTGGTCGTCGTTGTTACTGCCACGCCCGAAGGCGGCGCCGTGCCTGCCGAACAAGTTCAACCGGCTCAGGTACTCCCTCCCGCTACCGGTGATGTGACCGTCACCGTGACCACGGCGACGAATTGCCGCACGGGTCCTGGGCAGAATTTTAAGATTGTCTATGGCATGCCGGTGGGACAAGTGGCGAAGGTCACGGCGAAAAATTCCTACTCGGGCTATTGGATCATCGAAATCCCCGGGCAAGCCGGGCAGAACTGCTGGCTATGGGGGCAGTATGCCGTGATCAACGGCGATACTTCCAAATTGAAGGAAGTGGTTACGCCCACCTCACCCGCACCGACCATTACCAACACGCCCAAACCCACAGCGACTGCTACAGCTACCACTGGAGTTGTGTACCCCAATGCACCTTCAGGGCTGACTGCCAATATCAGTTGTGTTGCTGGACCCGGCGCTACCCAAACAACGGTCAACGGGAACATATCCTGGACGGATAACTCTACTAATGAGTTACAGGTTGTCTCAAGTGCTAACAACGTCTCCACACATATATTGGCAGCCAATTCGACCAGTGACAGTTTCAGTGTTGTTATGGAAACGATCACTGTCCAGAACGCCTCGCCAAACTTTCAATTTACGGTCTCTGTCTATGCATGTAGTGGCAACACTGAAGGCACATGCGGTTTACCTGCTACCATACAAGTAGTGGGCGCTGGCTGCCCTTAATTTACTGAATCAAAGTCCCTACAAGTTTCTTTGCAGGGACTTTGATTCTTTAAACTTCATTGGGCTAGGATATGAATATGAAAAAAAGAATCGTGCAACTTTTCCTGTGCTTGATATTGACCCTCTCATTATCAGCCTGCAATCTGCAATTTGTAGAAAGCTCACAAGGCGCAGATGCCGATAACCTTGAGTTGACCGCCATCGTCCAGCAGATGTTGATCGACCAGGCAGCGCAACAAGGGAACATCGTGGAGATCACTGCCACGCCGGGTGCGGGGAATGTTCCTGCCACCGAAGAAGCGGTCGTTCCAGCTGCGGTCTTGCCGCCCGTTACAGGTGATGTGACTGTCACCGTCACCACGGCGACCAACTGCCGCACGGGTCCCGGACAGAATTTTAAGATTATCTATGGCATGCCGGTGGGACAAGTAGCGAAGGTAGTTGCAAAAAATTCATACTCGGGCTATTGGATCATCGAAATCCCCGGGCAAGCCGGGCAGAACTGTTGGCTATGGGGACAGTATGCGGTGATCAATGGCGATACCGCCGCCTTGAAAGAAGTTGTCACGCCTACCTCGCCCGCACCGACCATTACCAACACGCCCAAGCCAACAAACACCGTCCAGCCGACTGCCACGAGCACAACCGCTGCAGCCGTTGCACCGAATGCGCCTCAGATCCTTACCTCATTTGTGACTTGCTCTGATGCGGGCGGCGGCAACCGGAACTATGTGATTGAACTCAATTGGGCAGATAACTCTAATAACGAAACAATGTTTGTAATCACGACGTCCTCCAATAGGCTCGATAGTAAGGGTCCCAATGCGACATCCCATACGTTCACCGAAGTGCTTCCGGCGGGAACGAATCTTACCGTCAGCCTGATTGCGCAAAACGGTACTGGCAGTTCGGCTCCCGTCTCAACCAGTTTATCTTGTCCATAATCAAAGAGGCTATTGATGAACTTCAAAACCAAGTTTTTATGGCTGGTTCTGCCCATATTCATACTTTCCGCATGCAACCTGCAATTGGTAGAAAGTCCGCAAGACCCAAACGACGCAAACCTTGAGTTGACCGCCATCGTCCAGCAGATGTTGATCGACCAGGCGGCGCAGCAAGGGAATGTTGTGGAAATCACTGCCACGCCTCAACCGGGCAGTGTACAGAGCGCTCCACCTACAGAAGAAGCGGTCGTTCCAGCTGCTGTCTTGCCGCCCGCCACAGGCGATGTGACCGTGACCGTCAGTGTGGCAACCAACTGCCGTCAGGGACCCGGCACAGCCTTTGCCAGCATCTATGGCATGCCAGTTGGGCAAGTGGCAAAAGTCGTCGCCAAGAATTCCTACTCGGGCTATTGGATCATTGAGATTCCAGGGCAAGCCGGGCAGACTTGTTGGTTATGGGGGCAATACGCAACCATCAACGGGGATATGGCTGGATTGAAGGATGTGGTCACGCCCACCTCTGTGGCAACAAACACACCTACAGCTACCATTGCCCCCACAATCACCAACACAGTGGCTGCCGCTGCCCCTGCCGTGGCAGGCTGCACCGACTCAACTGCCAGCAATTACAACTCTGCGGCAACCGTGGATGACGGCTCCTGCGCCTATATCGGTCCTGCATTTGTGGGTGGCTGCACAGATCCAAACGCAATTAACTACAACCCCAACGCCAATGCGGATGATGGCTCCTGCGGCTATCCTGCGCCGATCATTACGAGTGCATCCGTGGTCTGCGAAGACCAGTTCGATGGCAACTACAAATTTATTATCACAGTGCATTGGAAGCCTGCTGATCCGGGTCTAAGTAGGATTGCAAGAACTACCGTTGGGATGCTCAATGGGAAAGAGGTATATAAAAGCGGTACCAGCATGAAAGTAAGCATAAACCCTTATAGTCCCACGCTCACATTGCCAGCAGGGACGGTCGTCACCGTTACGTTTGAAAGCGTAACTTCGACTTCATTAACCTGCCCATAAGGAAAAAATAATGAAAACATCCAAACTTTGGGTCGGTTTCATCATTCTCGCACTCACCCTGCAGGCTTGCAACCTGAAACTTGTCGATGCAGGCAGCGACCCCAGCGCCCCCGGCTATGAACTGACCGTGACTGCTAATGCCGCCTTGATCGAAACCGCGTTGGCCAGTGGAGCGCAACCGCCAAAAGCACAAGGTTTGTCCGCGACGGAAGACCCGGCTCTTCCTCCGACCGAAGAGGTGGTCATTCCAGCCGCAGTCTTGCCGCCCGCTGTTGGCGATGTGACCGTGACCGTCAGCGTGGCAACCAACTGCCGACAAGGACCCGGCGCCGCATTCAAAAGTATTTATGGCATGCCGGTGGGGCAGGTTGCCAAAGTCGTCGCCAAGAATTCCTATTCTGGCTATTGGATCATTGAGATCCCAGGGCAGAACGGGCAGACTTGTTGGTTATGGGGGCAATACGCCACTATCAGTGGTGACACTGCCAGCTTGAAGGATGTGGTCACGCCCACATCAGCGGCAACCCAAAAGCCGACTGCAACCAAGACCCCCAGTGCAAGCGCAACAGCCACTACGTCTTCTTCCGGTCCCCAAGCCGTGACAGGCTGTACCAACTCAGCCGCCAGCAATTACAACTCTGCAGCCACTGTGGACGATGGCTCGTGTGTCTTTACAGGTCAGGCAACCATTTTGGGCTGCACCGACCCGAAAGCCACCAATTACAAACCCAATGCCAACGCAGATGATGGCTCTTGCACTTACCCGGTGACCAAGCCCAACGCGCCTACTTTCAAGAATTATATTTGTGGTCCTGTGTCAGGACCCGATGGGGATGGGATTTACACCCACTATTTTACATTTTACTGGAACGATAATTCCAACAATGAAGATGGGTTCACGGTAACAGATCCTGAGGGCGATATCAACGAACCGGCAAATACCACAGAGTATTCCGACTCGCGCTCGTCGTTCTCTGCCACCTTAGAGATCGATATCCGCATCACGGCATACAACACTGGCGGGAGCGCATCATCATCTATAGCCAAGATTAAATGCCCATAGCAACCGATTGGAAACCTGTATGAAACGAATGAAAAACATTTTCAGCATCGCTTTATTGGCAGCCCTTGCCCTGCAAGCCTGCAACCTGAAACTTGTCGATGCAGGCAGCGACCCCAGCGCCCCCGGCTATGAACTGACCGTGACCGCTAATGCCGCCTTGATCGAAACCGCGTTGGCCAGTGGAGCGCAACCGCCAGAAGCACAAGGCGTGCCCGCGACGGAAGACCCGGCTCTTCCTCCGACCGAAGAAGTGGTTATTCCAGCCGAAGTTCTGCCACCCGCCACAGGCGATGTGACCGTCACCGTCAGCGTGGCAACCAACTGCCGACAAGGACCCGGCGCCGCATTCAAAAGTATTTATGGCATGCCGGTGGGGCAGGTTGCCAAAGTGGTTGCTAAGAATTCCTATTCTGGCTATTGGATCATCGAGATCCCCGGGCAGAACGGGCAGACCTGTTGGTTATGGGGGCAATACGCCACCATCACTGGCGATACTGCCAGCTTGAAGGATGTGGTCACGCCCACCTCCGTTGCAACTCTAAAGCCAACCGCAACCAAGACCCCCAGTGCAAGCGCAACAGCCACCAGCACAACCGCGGCTGGCGCCCCAGCGGTGGCAGGTTGTACCGACCCAGCCGCAAGCAATTACAATTCCGCCGCCACAGTGAACGACAGCTCCTGTATCTATACGGCACAGGCGACAATTTTGGGTTGCACCGACCCCGCAGCGACAAACTACAATGCAAAAGCCAACAGCGACGACGGCTCCTGCGCCTACCAGAGCCCGCCAGTTTTGGTGATATTGAAATCATCTGTGATTTGCACCGATCAACTTGACGGCACTTTCCAATTCCAAATCGTCATTCACTGGACGGATACGACAAGTGTCCTGAATGACGGCCGCCGTTATTCGCGTAACGCGAAGTGGTTCGATCAAAATGGGAATCAACTAACAGGAAACGGGGGGACAACCAGCCTCGATCAATCGTATAGGGAATTCACTGAAATACGACCAGCCGGAGCGACTTACTCGTTTACTGTTACTTCCGGTGACGGGACATCTCAGGCTTCGGCTTCGCTCACCTGTCCGTAAGCGGATAAGTCGAATCAAAAGGAGACGGTCATGTTGTGATCGTCTCCTTTTGATTTCCACAATATGATCGCGGTCACTTTGCGATGGATTTCAGGTACAACTCTTCCACTTTCTTCCTTGCCCACGCGGTCTGACGTAAAAACTTGAGGCTCGATTTGATGCTGGGGTTCTCGTTAAAGCATTTGATCGGAATACGCCTGCCCAACTCTACCCAGCCATATTGACTGACCAACTGGGTGACGATCATTTCCAATGTTACGCCGTGCAGGGGATTATTTGGTTGTGGGGTGTTCATAACAATCTATCAAGAGTTGATCTTTTACTTTTCATGAAGGCTATGGCTTAACCACAATGCAGCCAAAAGATAATGATCGGATTCGGGCTTGGTCTTCTGTGCGGACAAGTCCGTAGCCAATTGATCGAACTCGGGCGTATCTTCACCCTGCACAAAGCCATAGCGCGCCTGCTGCCAGCCCCAGCTTTCAGGGACGGGGATGTTCGCGTCCCGCGCCGCCTTTGCCAGAGACTCGATCAGCTCGTGTTGTTTCTCTGCCCACAAGCAGATAACCGCCGCAGCGACCAGATCATTGACCTTGAACTCTTTAACCACCTGTATTTTTGCCATGTGCGGCGGAATGCTCTGAAAGGAGCGGAACCCATTCACCTGAATGGTCTTCTTGAGAATATCCAGGGCGAATTTATTTAGTTCTGGCGAAGCCTTGGGGTAGTGACCGAGCGCCTCCGCCACCACCAGTTGACGATACTCATCGTCCATCATTTCGTTGACTTCGACCCACGGCAGTACATTTGTTTCTGTCATTATGTTCTCCTTTAGATTTAAAGCGAACCTCGCATCAGTCCCCTCCTACCCCCTACTGAGAACAGCAGAGAGGGTGTCGCACTTTAGACGTCCAAAGTCTGGGACACAGAACCGCTATTCATGCCTTACTGCCATAGGATTCTATATCCAGAGACATCACATCCAGAGAAACTCCACGTTCGGCACGAGTTTGGATGGTCGTGAAACCTCGTTTTAGATATAACCCTTGAGCATGGGTCGTCTCTAAAATAATTTTTCGGCAACCTTCTCTATGGGCAATTTCAATAAGTTTATCAAGGATCAGCAGCCCATAGCCCCGCTTCTGATATTTCATTTTGACAGCCATTCCGGTGATGCACAGGATCCTGCCCTCTGGTTGATGAGTGGACATGGGATTCTCGTCCAAGCCGGGCTCGCGTTCGGTTAACCATTTTTCTGAACAACCATAGGCTGCAATTTCATTATCGGCGATCAGAATAATAAAACCATCTGGGAATGCCGTGAGGCGGAGCTGAAACGTTTCCGGCTTTTCAGCGGTTCCGTAGGGAGAAAATGCCTCCGCATCAATTTCAGCAACGGTGGGAATGTCCTGCTCCCTGGCATTTCTAACCAGTGTTTTCGTAGGTTCAGGCATGGTCGAACTCCTCTTGATCTTTCTTTACGTTCACAAGTTCCCATTGAATGCTTTATTGAAAACACTCAGTAACAACGCCCGCATTTCCTCCCCCGTAGCGGACTGTACCTCCCGCAGCGTCACCAGCCGCGCGGACATCATCATCCGAGACCCTAAGGGTTTCCTTGACTGACTCGTGTTCCCGCGGACAAGACTCTCCTGCTTGACATGACGAAGGTTATCGGGACAAACCCTTAGGGTCTTCATAGTTCACCTTTGAAAGCCCTATCCAGCACGGACGGTAACAACGCGGACAATTCCTCCCCCGTAGCGGACTGTAACTCCCGCAGCGACGCCAGCCGCGCTTGGACGCTATCGAGATACGCCACGATTCGCCGCTGTTCGTCGAGCGGGGGAATGGGAACCCAACCTGTCGTCAAGGGTGTATTCGTTGCTCTTGATAGAAGAAGTATCTACTTCGCCACTCGCATCATCTCGCAAGGACTGCGCCTCTGTAATACGGGCAGCAAGGGCTTCGACCCCTTCTCAATGCGACGTTGTTCATCCAATGGCGGGGATGGAAATCGTCTTATGCACAACCAAGCATCTCGATTGAAAACCTAATTTCAATCACAACACCGACGCACTGCTTCTAACGGTCTCCGATAAACTGCGGAGAGTGTGTGAAAGCCACCAGAAGAAACGCTTATCTACTTTTGGAGAAATCTCGAATTGTCTTAATTTTGACTTGCGATCATGTTTTCAGGTATGTCATCGGGCACAATAGCTAGAAAAGCGCGTGCCAACACTGAACACGACGCGAATATTGAAAGCTCCTCGATGAAGGCGATATGTTTTTAGTCTTTATTCATGTCCGAAAAGTTTCTCGCGTGCTTCCAGTCCGCCATGACGACGCTTTACGGTAATAGTAATATATTCAGCCATGTCATCAAAACACAACTTGGTCGTCACGATCTTTTGATTTCTCCTATTGGCACTTCTTCCTTAATGAGATGGATTTTTCTGGAGCGCACCTTTGTTCTCCAAAAGTTGATTTATCTTTTATGATTTCAAATATTCTGCCTCTTTTCAAGAATATTTTTGCAATAACCTCTGGAGGGCGATGTTCAATGGCTAAAGTCTGTTGGTTTGCGAATATCTAAATTGCATCCATTTTCTAAAAGCTTTTGGCAGAAACCTTCCATGCAAATTCGTTTTCAACACGTTTATCCCACCATGCAATACAATTTTAATTTCATAAATTTCATCGTGCTTGGTTTAGTGTATCTTCACTCCATCACGAGCAGGGAACTTCATATAAAACCAGATATCAGTTGTCGGCTGGGTACGAGCGAAGAAAAGCACATTGGTCGGTATCCCCGTATAAGGCGCAAATACACCTTCTGGCAGGCGGACAATCGTATGCAAGTCAAAGTTTGCAGCAGTTGTTCTTGATCCGCGCCGAAACCCCGTCGCCGAATAAAAAACCATTGGGCACCACCACGCCGCAGCGTCCGCCGGTTTCAGCGAGCGCAACAGAACTGCATGAACAGCAGCGCGGTCTCGCTGGCGCGCAGCGACTCCGGGGAAGTTCAACTGAATGCCCGCCTCCTCCTCGCCGCCGAAGGGCGGGTTGGTCACGATCACATCAAAGCGGTCTTGCTCCCGATTTGTTCAGCGGGTTCTTCAACGCGTTATCGCGGCGGATGTTCGGGATTCTCGACGCCGTGCAGCAGCAGGTTCATCGTCCCGAGCAAATACGGCAGCGGCTTCTTCTCCACGCCGTACAACGTCTCGCTCTGCAGCAGTCTGATCTTTGGATTCTTCGCCAGCGCTTGAGATATTCATACGCCTCGACTAAAAAATCCCGCCATGCCGCACGCGGGATCGAGTACCGTCTCACCCAGCCGCGGCTTGGTTCTGTGAGCATCGATTCATACAAATGCGCCAGCGTAAAAATCTCATCCTTCGACTGAAAGTGGATCCCATCCACCAGGTTGACCACGTCCCGCAGCAGATACCCCGAGAGCATACGGCTGTATGTCTCCTTGAAAACCTCCGCCACCTTCAACCGTTCATCCGACCCCGACAGTCCGCGCAACGCAGACAGCAAACCATCATTAACGAACTTGATCAAATCCTCGCCCGTCGCCCCTTCATTCTCATTCGACGCCCAATCCCGCCAGCGATACGGCGGCGGAATGATCGGCTTATACTTCTGCCGCGTCGCCTTCGCATCCTCTTCGCGCCGAATCTCCAAATCATCATAGCACTTCAAAAACAAAATCCAGGCCAACTGCGGAATCCGGTCCAACTCCCCATTCAACCCCGCATCCTTCCGCATCATA